>NZ_JBSFJF010000027.1:0-105130 GCF_053597915.1 Streptomyces sp. NPDC001219
CCCCGGGTTGGGCCGGGGTGGGCGGGGGGGGGGTGTGCCGGACGTAAAGCGAAGCAGTCCGGCACACCCCGCCCGCGGAGAACCGTCACCGCACCCGACAGCCCCGCGCAGCGGACCCGCCCGCCGCAGGCGCAACGGCGAGCAACACCCACGGCGGGCCGGCCGAAAACGTGGGAAAAAAGCCCAGCGCAGCGGAAGGTCACTCCACGATGTGCCGCCCCTCCGGCTGGGCGCTGCACGAGGCGCGGAAGGCGCAGTGGGTGCAGTGGGTGCCGGTGGTGGGCGTGAACCGCTCCTCCAGCACGCGGCCGGCGGCGGTGGCGAGGAGGTCCCCGATCCACTCCCCGTCGGGCGGCGGCTGCGCCTGTACGGCGGGCAGCGCGTCGCCGCCCTCCTTCTGGGGGGCGCCGAGCCGCAGGTGGACCAGTTCCGCGCCGCCCGGTTCGGGGGTGCGGCCGTCGAAGGCGTCGTCGACGGCGCCTTCGCGCACCGCGAGCTGGTAGACGGCGAGCTGGGGGTGGCGGGCGACCTCAGGGCCGGTCGGCTTCTGTTTGCCGGTCTTGAAGTCGACGACGTACGCCCGGCCCTGTGCGTCCTGGGAGACGTGGTCCATGCTGCCGCGGATACGGACCTCGTAGGCACCGGCCCGGAGGGTGAGGTCGAAGCCGTGCTCGGTGGCGACGGTGTCCCGGCCGTGGGTCTCGCGTTCCATGACGTGCCAGCGAAGGAAGCGTTCCAGGGCGGCGCGCGCCTGGTCCTTCTCCTGCCGTGACTTCCAGGGGGCGTCGAAGGCCAGGCCGTCCCATACGGAGTCCAGGCGCTCCATGAGGACGGTCAGGTCGGCGGGTGTGCGGCCGGAGGCGACCTCGTCGGCGAGCACGTGGACGACGTTGCCGAAGCCCTGGGCGGCGGTGGCGGGGGCGTCCGCCTTGACCTCGCGGCCCAGGAACCACTGGAGGGAGCAGGTGTTGGCGAGCTGGTCGAGGGCGCTGCCGGAGAGGACCACGGGGCGGTCGCGGTCGCGCAGCGGGACGCTGCTGTGGGTGGGTTCGTGCAGGCCCCACCAGGTGTCGGGGTGGGCGGCCGGCACCAGGGGGTGGTGGTCGTCGTCGTGCAGCGCGGCCAGCTTCGCGAGCCGCTGGGCGGCGGCGTCGCGCAGCGCGGGGGTGGCGGCGGGGTCGACGGTGGTGGCGCGGAGTTCGGCGACGAGTGCGGCCACCGAGAGGGGGCGGCGGGGGCGGCCGGTGATGTCCTGGGGGGTGACGCCCAGTTCGGTGAGGAAACGGGACGGCTGGTCGCCGTCGTCGGCCGCGGCCTTCACGGCGGTGACGACCAGGCGTTCCCGGGCGCGGGTGGTGGCCACGTAGAACAGGCGGCGTTCCTCGGCGAGCAGGGCGCCGGGGGTGAGCGGTTCGGCCAGGCCGTCGCGGCCGATCCGGTCGGCCTCCAGGAGCGAGCCGCGGCGCCGCAGGTCGGGCCAGAGGCCCTCCTGGAGGCCGGCGACGACGACGAGCCGCCATTCCAGGCCCTTGGCGCGGTGGGCGGTCATCAGCCGTACGGCGTCGGGGCGGACGGCGCGGCGGGTGAGGGTGTCGGCGGCGATGTCCTGGGCGTCGAGCTCCTCCAGGAAGTTGAGGGCGCCGCGGCCGCCGGTGCGTTCCTCGGCGCGGGCCGCGGTCTCGAAGAGGGCGACGACGGCGTCCAGGTCCCTGTCGGCGTTGCGGCCGGCGGCGCCGCCGCGGTGGGCGGCCCGCTCCAGGCGCTGCGGCCAGGGGGTGCCGTCCCACAGCTCCCACAGCGCCTGTTCGGCGGTGCCGCCGCCGGCCAGCAGGGCGCGGGCCCTGCCCAGCAGCCGGCCGAGCCGCTGGGCGCCGCGGGCGTAGGCGGGGTCGTGGGCCACCAGGCGCCGGGGCTCGGCGAGCGCACGGGCGATCAGCTCGTCGGAGGGCGGCGGCAGTGGTTGTCCGGCGGCCCGTTCCTCCTCGCGCAGGGCGCGGCCCAGACGGCGCAGGTCGGCGGAGTCCATCCCGCCCAAAGGGGAGGCCAGCAGGTCGAGGGCGGTGTCGGCGTCGAGCCACTGAGGGGCGGTGGCGGCCGGGGAGCTCTCCGGGGCAGCGGCGGTGGAGGCGTCCGCTCCGCGCTCGTCCGTGCCCGGCTCGTCCGTACGGGGTTCGTCCGTACGGGGTTCGTCCGTACGGGGTTCGTCCACATCCGGCTCGTCCGTACCGGGTTCGTCCACATCCGGCTCGTCGGCACCAAGCTCGTCCACCCCCAGCCCGTCCCCGCCCGGCTCGTCCGCCCCGGCTCCGTCCGCCCCCGGCTCCCGGGCGAGCGCCGCGCGGGCCGCCGCCCGGAGGGCCGTCAGCAGGGGGGCGACCGCGGGTTCGTGGCGCAGCGGCAGGTCGTCGCCGTCGATGTCGAGCGGTACCCCGGCGGAGGTGAGCGCACGGCGTACGGCGGGGAGCGAGCGCCCGCCGGCGCGGACGAGGACGGCCATCTCCCGCCAGGGCACCCCGTCCTCCAGGTGGGCGCGGCGCAGGATGTCGGCGATGTTGTCGAGTTCGGCGCCTGGTGTCGGGTATGTGTACGCCTCGACGCGGCCGCCGTCCCGTACGGGCGCCGGTTCGCGGTGGACGCGGACCTTCTGGGCGGGCAGCCGGGTGAGCGGCATCCGGCGGGTGACCAGCCGGGTGGCGGCGAGCAGGGCGGCGCCGGAGCGCCGGGAGGTGCCGAGTACGGCCACCGGGGCGGGGCTGCCGTCGGCGCGCCGGAAGGTCTCGGGGAAGTCGAGGATGCCGTTGACGTCGGCGCCCCGGAAGGCGTAGATCGACTGGTCGGGGTCGCCGAAGGCGACGAGGGTGCGGCCCGGGGAGCCGGGTGCGGCGGTGGCTCCGTGGTTGCCGGCGAGCGCGCGCAGCAGCCGTACCTGGGCGGCGTCGGTGTCCTGGTACTCGTCGACGTAGACCGCGTCATAGGCGGCGGCCAGCTCGGCGGCGACGCCGGTGTCCTCCGCGAGCAGTACCGCGCGGTGCACCAGCTCGGCGTAGTCGAGGACGCCCTGGGCGTCCAGGACGTCGAGGTATTCGGCGAGGAAGGCGGCCGCGGCGCTCCAGTCGGGGCGGCCGGTCCGCCGGGCGAAGGCACCGAGCGCCCCGGCCCCGAGACCGAGTTCGCGGCTGCGGGCGAGCACCGCGCGGACCTCGTCGGCGAAGCCGCGGGTGGTCAGGCAGGCCCGCAGTTCGTCGGGCCAGTTCACCCGGGCGCGGCCGGCGCCGGCCAGCTCCGCCTGCCCTTCGAGGAGTTCCCGGACGACGAGGTCCTGCTCGGGTCCGGACAGCAGCCGTACGGGGTCGGCGAAGAGGTCGGCGTCCTGGTGGGCGCGGACCAGCGCGTAGCAGAAGGAGTGGAAGGTGGTCGCCTGCGGGATGCCCGCCCGCCGTCCGCCGCCCGCCGTGCCGGGCTGCCCGTCGGGCGGCCCCTCCAGGGCGGCCAGCCGGGCCGCGAGCCGGTCGCGGAGTTCGGCGGCGGCCTTGCGGCTGAAGGTGAGGACGAGAATCCGCTCGGGGTCGCCGCCGGCCCGTACCCGTCGGGCCACCGACTCGACCAGGGTGGTGGTCTTGCCGGTGCCCGGTCCGGCCAGGACCAGCAGCGGCCCGTTCCGGTGGTCAACCACGGCGCGCTGCGCTGCGTCCAAAACAGGAGAATCCACCCGCCCCGGCGGGGTGCGGACCAGTCGGTACGCGCCGGGTACGGCCCGTCGCGCCGCCCGGTGGGGCTGCGTCGGCGGGGCGGCCGAGAAGGAGGAACTCACGTGGATCGCCGGTCCTGAGGAGGGTGTTCGTGGTGCGTGGGTGGTGCCGTTCGGGTCCCCCCGGACGGAGTCCGGCGGAGTGCCGCGGTGCGGGCCGCCGTCCTGGCGGGCGGTCCGGCCGTACGGTACGCGGCCGCGCCGTGACGGCGCTGCCCGACGCCACGCCGGACCGTACCCGGGCCGCGGCGCGTCCCCCGGGCCGTCGGGCCCCGCCGTCGCTACCGCGGCGCCGCGCCGCCGGGCTGCTGCCCGTCCCAGCGGGCCCGCCGCATGTCGAGCCGCGGTATGGGGTCCGCGGTCCCCCGCGAGGCGGTGCGCAGCGGGGTGCCTTCCGCCCGGTAGTGCGCCAGTGCGCGCTGTTCGCTGCCGGGCAGCGGGCGGCCGTCCGCGCGGACCACCCGCCACCAGGGCACCGCGCCCCCGTAGAGCGCCATCACCCGGCCCACCTGGCGCGGCCCGCCGCCGCCCGCCGCCGGCAGCCCTTCGGGGGGCTCCTCGTCCCTGAGCCACTCCGCGACGTCCCCGTACGTCATCACCCGGCCCGCCGGGATCAGCTCGGCGACGGCGAGGACCCGTTCCGCGTAGGCGGGCAGCTCACCTGGCGCTGTGTCTCCGGTCCCACTCATTCGGTCCATCCTGCCGCACGGCACCGACAATGGGAGCGGACACACGGTCCCGCACCCCGGGGAGGTCGTCGGCACGGCGCCGTCTCCCGTGGCGAGGAGGAGGATGTTCGGCCTCCCGCACCCCCGAAATGCACCCTGATGCCCCCCTCCACCGGTCGGCCGTGCCACCATCTTCCGGACGGTGACTGGTGATACGAGATCAAGAAGAGACGGCCGAGCAGCAGGGTGCGGCGCCTCCACGGGAGGCGGGCGCCCCTGAAGCGCTGGCCGTCGACGCCGCCGGCACCGCGCCCGGACCGGCCGCTGCGACCGAGCGGCCCGAGCGGCAGCGGGCGGCATCACAGGGGAAGCACCAACGGGAGCCGGCCACGGCTTCCGCTACCGAAAAGGCGAGCACGATCGAGAAGGCCGAACGACCCGGGGCGTCCCAGAGGCCGGAAGGGCCCGAGGAGGCCGAGCCAACCGAGCGGCACGAGGAGGAGCGGAAGAGCAGTCGGCCCGCTGAGGAGCAGGTCCGGCACGACCAGGGCGAGGAGCCGGCGTCCGGCACGGCCCGGAGCAAGCCGCGTACCGGCTCGCACCGCGCCGATCTGACCGCCGACGAGTACGGCGAGTTCCACGTCGACCGGGTCTCCGGTGACGAGCCGCTGCTGCCCGCGCGGGTGCACCGGCCCTCCGACCTGCTGCGGCTGCTGCTCGGGATCGCCGGGATCGCGCTGGTCCTCGGGCTCGCCACGTTCGCCCACGGCACCACCCAGGGCCTGGAGAACGACATCGGCAGCGGTGCGAAGGCGGCGCCCCCACTGCTGATCAATCTGGCGGGGCTGACGTCCAGCGTCGCGGTGCTGATCGTGCCGGTGGCGTTCGCCGTGGAGCGGCTGATCAAGCGGGACGGGCTGCGGATCGCGGACGGGGTGCTCGCCGCCGTCCTCGCCCACGGGGTGTCGCTGGCCACCGACCTGTGGGTGGCAGAGGCCGCCCCGCCGTCCATCCGGGACGCGCTGACCCAGACCCTGGACAACGGTGCGCTGTCCGCGCCGGTGCACAGCTATCTGGCGCCGGTGATCGCCTATATGACGGCGGTGGGCATGTCCCAGCGGCCGCGCTGGCGGGTCGCGATGTGGTGCGTGCTGCTGCTGGACTCGTTCGCGGTGCTGGTCGGGCGGTACACCACCCCGTTCGCGATCGTCACGACCGTGCTGATCGGCTGGACCGTCGCCTACGGCACCCTCTACGCCGTCGGCTCCCCCAATGTCCGTCCCACCGGTCAGAACCTCCTCGCGGGGCTGCGCCGGGTCGGCTTCCGCCCGGTGTCCGCGCTGCGCGCGGAGGACGCCGCCGGCCCCGAGCAGTCCGAGCACACCGACCGCGGCCGCCGCTACCTCGTCACCCTGGAGGACGGCCCGCCGATCGATGTCACCGTCGTCGACCGCGAGCAGCAGGCGCAGGGCTTCTTCTACCGGGTGTGGCGGCGGCTGTCGCTGCGCGGCATCAACCAGCGCCGCAGTCTGCAGTCGCTGCGCCAGGCGCTGGAGCAGGAGGCGCTGCTGGCGTACGCGGCCATCGCGGCCGGTGCCAACGCCCCCAAGCTGATCGCCACCTCGGAGCTGGGCCCGGACGCGGTGATGCTGGTCTACGAGCACATCGGCGGCCGCAGCTTCGACTCGCTGGCCGACGAGGAGATCACCGACGCGCTGATGCACAGCGCCTGGCGTCAGGTCGCGGCGCTGCAGTCGCGGCGGATCGCGCACCGGCGGCTGGTCGGTGACGCGCTGCTGGTGGATCGTTCCGGCAACATCGTGCTGACCGAGCTGCGCGGCGGGGAGATCGCGGCCGGTGATCTGGTGCTGCGGATGGACATCGCCCAGCTGCTGGCCACCTGCGGGCTGCGGGTCGGCGCGGAGCGCGCGGTGGCCGCGGCCGTCGAGGTGCTGGGCCCGGACGCGGTGGCGGACAGTCTGCCGCTGCTGCAGCCGATCGCGCTGAGTCGCACCACCCGCGCGACGCTGCGCCAGCTGGCCCGGGAGCGGGCCAAGCGGGAGCGGGAGGCGGTGCTGGAGGCCTCGCAGGCCGCCAAGGAGGCGCGGGAGGCCCGGGAGGCCGGTGGCCCGAAGGACCGCAAGGCGATCCGGGCCGAGCGGCACGCGGAGAAGCACGCCGAGAAGCGGGCCCTGGACGAGGCGAGCGAGGAGGCCCGGGAGGAGGACCTGCTGGCGCAGATCCGCCGGCAGGTGCTGCTGATCCGTCCGGCGGCGGTGATCGAGCCGGCGAAGCTGGAGCGGCTCAGCCCGCGCATCCTGATCAGCTGGATCGCCGGCGCGTTCGCGGTCTATCTGCTGCTGTCCCAGCTCACCCACTTCAACCTCAGCGATCTGATCAGCAAGGCCCAGTGGATGTGGGTGCTGGTCGCGGTGGGCTTCTCGGGGCTGACGTACATCGCGGCGGCGATGAGCCTGCTGGGGTTCGTCACGGAGAAGGTGTCGTTCGTCAGGACGGTCATCGCGCAGATCGCGGGCAACTTCGTGAAGCTGGTGGCGCCCGCGGCGATCGGCGGGGTGGCGCTCAACACCCGCTTCCTGCAGCGTGCGGGGGTCCGGCCCGGTCTGGCGGTGGCGAGCGTCGGCGCCTCCCAGCTGTTCGGGCTGGGCAGCCACATCCTGCTGCTGCTCATCTTCGGCTATCTGACGGGCACCGAACGGACCCCGACGATCTCGCCGTCCCGTACGGTCATCGCCGGGCTGCTGACCGTGGCCGTGCTGGTGCTGATCGTCACGGCGGTGCCGGCGCTGCGGAAGTTCGTCTCCACGCGGGTGCGGTCGCTGTTCGCCGGGGTGGTCCCACGGATGCTGGACATCCTCCAGCGGCCCGGGAAGCTGGCCACCGGTATCGGCGGGATGCTGCTGCTGACCGCGGCGAACGTGATGTGCCTGGACGCCTCGATCCGGGCGTTCGGCGGCGGCGACACGATCAGCTACGCGAGCATCGCGGTGGCCTTCCTGGCCGGTAACGCACTGGGGTCGGCCGCGCCCACGCCGGGTGGTGTGGGCGCCGTCGAGGGCGCGCTGTTCGGTGCGCTGACCGTGGCCGGGCTCGCCGGTGACGTGGCGTTCCCGGCGGTGCTGCTGTTCCGGCTGATGGTCTTCTGGCTGCCGGTGCTGCCCGGCTGGGTGGCCTTCACCTATCTGACCCGCAAGGGCGAGATCTGAGCGGGCCCGCCGGCCGCGGGCCCCTGCCCGGCGCGAAGGCGCCGGTCCGTGAGCACGGACCGGCGCCTTACGGGTGGTGCGGGAGGCTCAGTAGACGGGCTTCTCCGGCTCGACGGTGTTGACCCAGCCGATGACGCCGCCGCCCACGTGCACGGCGTCGGCGAAGCCCGCGGACTTCAGGACGGCCAGCACCTCCGCGGAGCGGACGCCCGTCTTGCAGTGCAGGACGATCTTCCGGTCCTGGGGGAGGTCCTGGAGGGCGGTGCCCATCAGGAACTCGTTCTTCGGGACCAGCTTGGCGCCGGGGATCGAGACGATCTCGAACTCGTTCGGCTCGCGGACGTCGATGATCTCGATCTTCTCGTCGCCGTCGATCCACTCCTTGAGCTGCTGCGGAGTGATCGTCGAGCCGGCCGCGGCCTCCTGGGCCTCCTCGGACACGACGCCGCAGAAGGCCTCGTAGTCGATCAGCTCGGTGACGGTGGGGTTCTCCCCGCAGATCGCGCAGTCGGGGTCCTTGCGGACCTTGACCTGACGGTAGGTCATCTCCAGCGCGTCGTAGATCATCAGCCGGCCGACGAGCGGGTCGCCGATGCCGGCGAGCAGCTTGATGGCCTCGTTGACCTGGATGGAGCCGATGGAGGCGCACAGCACACCGAGGACGCCGCCCTCGGCGCAGGAGGGCACCATGCCGGGCGGCGGGGGCTCCGGGTACAGGCAGCGGTAGCAGGGGCCGTGCTCGGACCAGAACACCGACGCCTGGCCGTCGAAGCGGTAGATCGAGCCCCAGACGTACGGCTTGTTCAGCAGCACGCAGGCGTCGTTGACCAGGTAGCGGGTGGCGAAGTTGTCGGTGCCGTCGACGATCAGGTCGTACTGGGCGAAGAGCTCCATGACGTTGGTGGAGTCGAGGCGCTCTTGGTGCAGGTTGACCGTGACGTACGGGTTGATGCCCAGGACGGTGTCCTTCGCGGACTCCGCCTTGGAGCGGCCGATGTCCGCCTGGCTGTGGATGATCTGGCGCTGCAGGTTCGACTCGTCGACCTCGTCGAACTCCACGATGCCCAGCGTGCCGACACCGGCCGCGGCCAGGTACATCAGCGCGGGCGAGCCCAGGCCACCGGCGCCCACACAGAGCACCTTGGCGTTCTTCAGCCGCTTCTGCCCGTCCATCCCGACGTCGGGGATGATCAGGTGGCGGGAGTACCTGCGGACCTCATCGACGGTGAGCTCGGAAGCGGGCTCGACCAGGGGTGGCAGCGACACGGGGACTCCGTTGGTCGGTCTTGATGGGGTTCCCCCCGCCCGAGCCGAGCCGAGAGTGGGGGAGCTTGCTCTCCCCGTAACACTGCCACGCCCTTCTTCATTCCGAGACACCCGTTCCGATGCGCGAGACGATTTCGTCCCAGTAGCCGGGCAGTGACGCCCAGGCGTCTCCGCCGGTGCCCGCCGCGGCGGCGGAGCGCCGGTCGGTGAAGTACACGGTGCCCGCGCCCTGCCAGCGGGCGATCCGCAGGGCCTCGTCGAGATGGGTCCGCGGGACGCCGTGGACGAGGTGGCAGAAGCGCTCGGGAGCGTAGTCGGCGGTCCACTCGGCCACCTGTGACCAGCGGTAGTCGGCCCAGGACCCGGCGAAGGTGACGAGCTGGTCGGCGGACTCGGCGTAACCGGGGTAGGGGTGGCCGCCGTGCCCGAAGACGAGCGGCCCGCCGCCGCACAGGGCCCGCAGGGTGGTGGCGAGCCGCCGGGTCGCGGACAGCTGTGTCCGCTCCGTGGGGCAGCGGTCCAGCCAGAAGCCGTCGGCCCGGTACCACTCCAGGTAGCGGTGGGCGTCGGAGAGCAGCTCGCCGACCGGGCGGGCACCGCGCCCCATGTCCAGGTGTCCCAACAGGCGGACACCGGTCTCACGCAGCCGGGCCGCGGCCGGCAGGCAGTGCGGGTCGGGCCGGGCGCCCGGCCCGTTGGACACGTTGAGCACCGCCCAGTGGACCGGCCCGCCCCCTGCCGGGCCCCGGCCGCCGCCGTGCCCCGGCGCCCGGTGCCGTACGAACCCGCTCGCGCAGCGCAGCAGTTCGGCCCACTCGGTGGGGGCCAGCAGCGGATGGGCGAAGCCGGGCACGCCGATGCCGAGCGGCGGTGCCCCGGTCGGGGCGCGGGTGGTGCCGGTGGTCAGATGCGACACGCGGCCTCCATCCAGATGTCGGCGAGGGACTCCTCCAGCCCGATCCGGGGGCGCCAGCCGAGCCGGTCGCGGGCGGTGCGGACGTCCGCCTGCTGCCAGGTGCCGCAGCCGTCCGGGTACGGGTAGGTGGCGGGCGGCGAACCGGCGGGGTGCTCCGGGGACGGGCCGGGGATGACCAGCCGGGCCGGCGGGGAGTCGAGTTCGTGCAGCGCGCCGCCGAAGCCGGCGACCCGGGCGAGCACCGAAGCGGCCTCCCGCAGCCGTACGGCCCGGCCGGTCCCGATGTTGACGACGCCCTGCGCGGCGGACAGCGAGGCGGCGTGCACCGCCCGCGCCACGTCGCGCACGTCGACGAAGTCCCGCTGCACGCCCAGCCCGCCGAGCTTGAGCTCGCTGTCGCCGGACTGCATGGCGCGGCGCATGGCCTCGGCGAGCCGGCCGAGCGGCGAGCCCGCCGGGGTGCCGGGGCCGACCGGCGAGAAGACCCGCAGCACGACGGCGTCGAGGCCGGAGCCCAGGACGAGTTCGGTGGCGGCGAGTTTGCTGACACCGTACGGGCCGCCCGGGCGCGGCACCGCGTCCTCGGCGGTGGAGGAGCCGGGCTGGGAGGGCCCGTACTCGGAGGCGCAGCCCAGGTGGACGAGCCGGGCGCCGCAGCTGCTGCGCCGCAGCGACTCGCAGATGGTGGCGACCGCGACGGTGTTGTGCCGGGTCAGCTCGCGGGCGCCGCCCCGGGTGGCTCCGGCGCAGTTGACGACGACACCGGGGTGGACCGCGTCGAGGAAGCGGGTGAGCGCCCCGGGGCTGCCGGTGGCCAGGTCGAAGCGGACATCGGCGTCGTCGCCCCGCCCGAGGGCGGTGAGCTGGACGGCCGGGTCGGCGAGCAGACGGTCGGCGACGTAGCGGCCCAGGTAGCCGTTGGCGCCGATGAGCAGCACCCTCATCGTGCGGCCCCCCGGTGCGCGTGGTGTGTGGTCGGCTGGACGTTCATCTGTCGTGCTCCTAAGACGGATCGAGGGAAGCGGGTCGGCTCCGGCCGCGGGGTCGGCGTCCGCCCTGGGGGCGGGGGCCACGTGGGGGCGGTCCGCGGGGACGGGACCGGGGCGGCCGCTGCGGGGTGCCGCTCCGGGGGTGGTGCGTGGTGGGGTTGCCCGTGTGGGGGTGCGGGGTATCGGGGGCCGGGGGTCGTCCGGAGGGTCACGGCCGGTGTGCCTCCGCCGGTCCGGTGGGGGCGGGCCAGTGCGCACAGGCGCCGGCGAGCGCGCGCAGGCCGTAGCCCAGGAGGCCGAGGGCGGCGGCGGTGCAGGCCACGGCGGGTACCGCGGCCGGTCCCACCGCGGTGGTCAGCGCCTCGACCGGGGCGCCGAGCGGGGGCAGGCCGGGGAGCCGGGCGATCAGCACCAGGGCCAGGGCGAGGGCTTCCAGCGCGGCGGCCGAGGCCAGGCCGGTGGCGGCCGCCTCGGGGAAGCCGTGGACGGCGAGCAGCCGGGCCAGGAAGAGCAGCACCCCCAGCGCGGCCGCCGCCCCCGCGGTGACCGTGTCGCCGCCGCCGAGGACCGCCTGCGCGCCGAGCAGCAGCGCCGCCAGCGCGCCCAGGAAGAGCAGGGTGGTGACGAGCAGCAACGGGCGCACCCGGGCGGCGAGTTCGCCGAGTCCGCGGCTGGCGGCCAGGACGCGTCGTCCGCGCACCGTGAACCAGTGGGCGCAGCCGGCCGCGGGCGCGAGGGCGAAGGCGAGGGCCACGGCGGGGGCGACGGCGGCGTGGGGTGCGGCGTGGGGCAGATCGGGGCCGCCGGTCAGCAGCTGTCCGAGCAGCCAGTCCCCGTACACCGCGTATCCGGCCGTCCAGCCGGCCCACAGGCCGGCGGTGCGCGGTCCGCTGCCGTGGCGCAGCCGCAGCGGCCCGGCCCGTACGCCCAGCCGGACGGCGAGGGCGAGCAGGACCAGGCCCGCGGCGCCCACGCCGGTGCGTACGGCGGGGGTCTCGGTGTGCACCGAGACGAGGGCGGCGACGGCCGCGACGCAGACGCCGCCGGGGAGCAGGTGCAGCGCCGCGCACACGGTGTGCGAGCGCCGGGCGGGGGTGGGCACGGGCCCGGCCCCGGGGGCGGTGTCCGGGGCGGCGCGGGGCACCCGGGCGTAGAGCTCCTCGGCCAGCGAGAAGACGTCCCGGTGCCGGAACCGTGCGGCCGTGCGGTCGGTGACGCCGTGCGCCTCCAGGCCGGCGGCGATCTCCAGCGCGTCGACGGCGCGGGCGCACAGCTCCTGGTGGCGGTGCATCAGGGTGCGTACGGGGTCGGCGGGGCCGCGGCGCGGGGGCCGGGCGGCGGGGCCCTCGCGCGGGGGCACGGCCCGTTCGGCGTGGGCTTCCCCCGGGGCCGCCATGGCACCGGCGGTGCCGCCTTCGGGAGTTGTCATGCGCCGGTCCCCCTCCCCCGGGCCGGCGCGCAGCCGTCCGGACCGGGGCGGAGGGGCGCGGTACGGCGCCGGGGCGGGCGGCCGGGTGCGTGCGGGGTGCGCCGGGCGACCGGGACGAGGCTGCCGGGACGGCCGGGGCGGCCGCCGCCGTGTGCCACGTCCGCCATGCCCGTCACCAGGGCCACGCCCACGACACCCATCGCACACATCACGTCCAGCACACTGGTCACCATTGCTCTCTCCTTCGCGCCGGCCATGCCTGGTCGCTCGTCGTGCCCTGCCGTCTCACGCCCTGTCCCACGTCCTGGACGGCCTCCGCTCCCCCGGCGTCCGCGCCCCCGTCGGCGGCATCCGGCACCGCGGGCCGCCCGGCCCCGGCCGCCGCCCAGCGCGGGGTCCGGGGAGCCGGCGCGGTGACCGCCCGGGTGGCGGTGCCGGTCGCGGCCCAGCGGCCGGGGACATGGGACTCGGCGGGACGGGCGAACGGCCGCGGGACGCCGTCCGCGTCCTGCGTGCGGCAGGCGGCCGGGCGGGCCGGGGCGTGCGAGATCAGCTCCAGGTAGATGCCACGAAATGCCGCGGTGTTCTGCTCGACGGTGAACAGTTCCAGCGCCCGCGCGCGGGCCGCCGCGCCCAGCCTGGCCCTGCGGTCCGGGTCGCCGAGCAGCGCGGCGCAGGCCTCGGCCAGGGCGCGGGGGTTGCGCGGCGGGACGACCAGACCGGTGCCGCCGATGACCTCGCAGACCGCGCCGGCGTCGGTCGACACCGTGGCACGGCCGCAGAACATGGCCTCCACCAGGGAGCGCGGGAACCCCTCGATGACGCTGGAGAGCACCACCACCGCGCCGGAGGCGTAGGCGTCCGCCGGGGCCGGCAGACCGGGGCTGCCGATCTCCTCGAAGCTGACCGGGCTCTCGCCGACGGTGCGGGCGTCGGCCGCCTCGTCGGGGAAGAGCTGGGCGGCCAGTGCCCGGCAGTGCGCGAGATAGCCGGGCGCCCCCGGGTCGCGGCCGGGCCCGCCGACGATGCGCAGGGTGGCCGCCGGTTCGGCCCGGCGGATCTCGGCGAAGGCGTGCAGCAGCGCGATGAGGTCCTTCGCGGGCTCGACCGTGCCGACCCACACCAGCGTCTTGGAGTCGTCGGCGGCGGCGTCCCCGACGGCGGCGAACGGGGCGGCGTCCATGCCCGGGTAGACCGTGCGCAGCCGGGCGCGGTCGGCGCCGCAGCGCTCCTGCCAGCGCCGGGCGTGGGTGTTGCCGGGGGTGATCAGCGCGGCCTGGGCGTAGGTCTCGGCGGCCAGCGCGCCCTGGAAGGCGGCGAGCAGCGCCCGCACCGGCACGCTCAACGGCGAGGCGGCGCGGGCGAGATAGTGCTCGCGCAGCCGGACGCCGTACTCGGTGACCAGGAGCGGGGTGCCGAAGAAGCGCTTGGCCAGCAGTCCGGGCAGGGCGGCCGCACCGGCGGAGGTGGCATGGCAGAGGTCCACGCCGCCGAGGCCGGGGGTGTCCCGGCCGCCGTACCAGTCCAGGGAGAGCGGCCGGAGCGCGAGTTCGAGCTGGGTGGTGACCGCCAGCAGATCGTTGACCTGCGCGCCCTGCGCGGCGGGCAGGGCGCGGGGGCCGCGGCAGACGGTTTCCAGGAGGCGTACGGCGCTCTCGGAGCGCAGCATCGCGGGCACCCCGCCGTGGTCGCGGGCGAGTTCGGCGAGCCCGTAGAGGCCGGTGGCGAAACGGTCCGCCTTCCTCGTCGCCGACAGATCGGGGGCGCCGTCGGGACCGCTCTCCGGGTCCCCGTGGTGGGCGCCGCCGGACAGCTCGTCCCCGGGCACGGTGGCGAAGGCCGTCACGAGAGCGCCGAAGCACTCGGCGAAGCGGCGGCGGGCGCGGCGTCCGGCCATGCGGCCCCGGCGCTCGGCGGCGCGGCGGTGCGTGGCGGGGACCTCGCCCCACAGGGGTGCGCGCCGTACCAGGCGGACGTGGTCCGGCAGTTCGGTCCGGGGCCGGGCCGCCCGGCGGGCGTCGGAGTTCAGGGCGTAGACCTCGAAGTCGTGGCCGGTCAGTCCGCGCACGAGCCGGTCGCACCACGCGGACGACTCACCGGACGCATCCGGATAACCACCTTCGGTGAGCAGTCCAATGCGCATGAGTGCACCCCCGTCCTCCCCTGTCGGCGTCCCTGATGTGCGGCGGCACGGCCGCCACCTGCAGGAAGAAGCTATGCAAAGGGGCCGGTGGCGCGATGGACGGTTGTCCGTCGCGCCACCGGAAGGGGTGAAAGCACGTAACTTTCCGCCCCTAAGGGCGTTTCTTCGCGCTATAGGAGAAGCCCGGCCCGGTCAGCGCTGGGTGGGGAACGGCCAGGAGTTGGGGCGGCAGGTCGCCCCGTCCGTGGTCAGGAACTTGGTCTGCTGCATCATCACCGGGGCCAGGGCGCCCTGCCGGGAGCAGGTCTCGTGGTTGTGCCCGAGCCGGTGGCCGACCTCGTGGTTGATCAGCATCTGCCGGTAGGCGTGCATCTTGTCGTGGCCGTAGGTCCGGGCGCCCTGCGCCCACCGATAGGCGTTGATCATGACCCGGTCGGTCGCCGCGGAGTCGCAGGAGACCTTGTCCTGGCTGGTGTCGAGGCCGGACTTGGCGCACCACTCGTCGGTGGTCCCCGGACTCGCCAGCGTGATCACGAAGTCGGCGTCGCCGGAGCCCACCCGCTGGAAGGCCATCTTCCCGCCGTGTGCCCAGCTGCGGCTGTCGTTGAGGGTCTTGTGCACCGCCTCGGCGAACAGGTCGCCGTCCAGCGGCAGCCCCTCCTCGATGTCGACGCGGTAGCGCAGCACCTTGCCCTTGCCGGGCGCCTCGGCGTCCCCGCCGGCCGGCGTGAACCGGCCGGTGGCCGTCAGCTTCGCGTCCAGCGGGAAGACCTGGTTCATCTGCTCGTCGTAGCTGGCGGGCTTGGCGTCCTGGGTGGGCCTGGTGTGCGACCGGGAGGCCTCGTCGTCGACCCCGTCGGCGCGGTCGCTGCCGCTGCGCGGCTGCGGCTCGCCGTCCTTCTTGTGCTGCTCGGCGACCTGTCCCGCGATGACCACGGCGAGCACGGTGGTGACCGCCGCGGCCGCCGCGCCGGTGAAGGTCCGGCCCTTGCCGCCCTTCCTGGCGCCGTGCCGCCCCTCCTCCGCGCCGTACCCGTCGTCCAGGTCCTCGTCGCCGGGCCCGCCGGGCCCCGCACCGTACGCGCCGGGCTCCGCCGGCCCGTCGGCCGCGTCGCGGTCGAAGACGACCGACCGGCCGGTGTACCGGCCGCCGGGGGCCGCGCCGTCCGTGCCGGGTCCGTACGCACCGGCCGCCGCGGCCGCCTTCCGGGGTGCGCCGGCCCGGAACACATCGTCCTCGGGGTCGCTCACCTCGACCGCGCCGCGCGGGTACGTGCCGGCGTCGAAGGCCTCCACGAACTCGCGCCGCGGTCCCGGACCGCTGCCCGGTGCCGCCATCCGCGGCCCGTGGGGCATCTCCGCGCGGGGCCGGGGAATACGGGGCGCGCCCTGACCGGGCGCCGCCGGGGAGGCCTGCGTCGTGGGGAACTCGCCCCAGCCGCCGCCCGGTTCCCGCTGTTCGGGATGGCCGCCGCGCACCACGTCGCCCTCGAACGGCTCGCGTCTGCGGCGGCCCGAGCCCGGTCCGGGCGGCATACCGCCCGGGGAGTCCTCACCGGGCGGACCGGCCGTCTCCGGGGTGTCCGTTGCGGTTTCCGGCCGGCCTTTGCGGCTGTGGCGTCCCACGGGGTGTGTCAGCTCCTGCCCGCATCAGCGGTCACATCGGTCATGTCACTGTCGAGCAGCTCGCGGACGGCCCGCGCCACTGTCTCCGGGTACTCCATCATCGCCACGTGCCCCGCCTCCGGAAGCGTCAGCAGTCGCGAACCGCGGAACGCCGCGGCCGCCCGCCGCGCCATCCGGAAGGAGACCAGGCGGTCGCGCCCACCGTAGACGAGAAGGGTGGGCGCGAGCACTCTCTCTGCCTGACGCCACAAATTATGCTGGCCGCCGAGCGTGTAGGCGTTCACCAGGCCGCGCGCGGAGCGCTCCATCACCTCCCAGAAATAAGGGAGTTCGAGCCGTCGCGCGTATTCGTCGACCGCGGCGTTGAACCCTTCCGGGCTGACCCGGCCGGGATCGCCGTAGCAGAGCGCCAGCACCTCACGGGTGCGGCGCTCGGGCGTCCAGTCATGGGTGACCCGGCCGAAGAGCCCGGCGAGACCGGGCACCGCGAGCAGTGCGGTGGGCACCGCGGTCAGCTGCGGGCGCAGTTCGGGCAGCGCCGGGGAGACCAGCGTCAGGGTGCGCACGAGGTCGGGGCGCACGGCCGCGACGCGGGTGGCGGCGGCGCCGCCCATGGAGTTGCCGATGAGGTGGACGGGACCGCGCCCGGCCGCGTCGAGGAAGCGGATGACCGCGCGGGCCTGCGCGGAGACGGAGTAGTTGCCGTCGGCCGGCGGCGGTGACTGCCCGAAGCCGGGCAGGTCGACCGCCTCGCCGTCCACCCGGTCGGCGAGCAGCGGCATCAGGTCCGACCAGTTCTGCGAGGAGCCGCCGAGTCCGTGGACGTAGAGCGCGGGTTCGCGGTCCCGCCCGTCGCCGGCCCCGCTGCCGCCGCCCTCCGGGGCGGGCGGTCCGGCCGGTGCCCGTACGGTCAGCGTGAGGCCCGGGAGGGTCACGGTGCGCACCGTCTCCGCCGCGCCGGGCCGGCCGGAGCCGGCCGGGGGCACCGGGAGGGCGGCGGTCGCGGTGTCCGGCGACTCGGTCGAAGACATGGGTCGATGTTACGAGACGATCACGCCCACGATCGTGTGTCCGCGGTCACACACCGCATCGCGCTGACGCGGCCACTCTCCTACGCTCGTAGGCGAGGGCGGCAGCCCCGGCCTGCTCATGCCTGGCACCAGCCGACGAAGCGAGCACGCGAGAAAGGGAGCCACCATGCGCGTCGACCCGACTGACCCGGAGACCTTCGAGGACGAGAGCGACGCCACCGAGTTCGATGTCGAAGCACCGGAAGCGGACGCGGCGGAGCAGTACGCCGACGTCACCCCGCGCCGCGACGAGCCGCTGACCACCGCCGACCCGGACTCCGCGAACGAGGCGGACCGCGCCGAACAGGCCCGCGTGGTGGAGCTCAACGAAGACGAATACCGATGACCTGGCACGTTATGTCGGCTTATGGCCCCGAGGCCGGGCATAAATTCTCGGCCCGGACCGCGCACAGCCGGGTTACCCAAAAGTACGATGGCGGGCGCGGTGCACCACCTTGTACAGGCCGCGAACGGAACCACTTCTGGGAGGCAGCGTGAGCGCCATCGAGCAGACCGAGGCGGCGCGCCCGCGGGGCACGCGCCTGCCACGCCGCGCCCGGCGCAACCAGCTTCTGGGCGCCGCGCAGGAAGTTTTTGTCGCGCAGGGCTACCACGCGGCCGCGATGGACGACATCGCCGAGCGGGCGGGCGTCAGCAAGCCGGTGCTCTACCAGCACTTCCCGGGCAAGCTGGAGCTCTACCTCGCGCTGCTCGACCAGCACTGCGAGGCCCTGCTGCAGTCGGTGCGGACGGCGCTGGAGTCGACGACCGACAACAAGCAGCGGGTCGCGGCGACGATGGACGCCTACTTCGCGTACGTGGAGGACCCGGGCGGCGCCTTCCGCCTGGTCTTCGAGTCGGACCTCACCAACGACCCGGCGGTCCGTGAGCGGGTGGACAAGGTGTCGCTGGAGTGCGCCGAGGCCATAAGCGCGGTGATCGCCGAGGACACCGGCCTGTCGCAGGACGAGTCGATGCTGCTGGCCGTGGGCCTGGGCGGGGTGTCCCAGGTGGTGGCGCGCTACTGGCTGTCCTCGGAGAGCCAGGTCCCGCGGGACACCGCGGTGCAGCTGCTGACGTCGCTCGCCTGGAAGGGCATCGCCGGTTTCCCCCTGCAGGGCGGCGAAACGCACTGACCCTGTTCGCTGCGGGCGTGGCCCATGGCGTCCTGCGTGTCCCCGTACCGGGCTAATGTGTGCTGCGTACGGCGCGGATGACCGCGCTTCCTCCCCCAGCTGAGGCTGGGGACCCCCAGACCGTCGGAGGGACAAAAGCCGTGGAGGTCAAGATCGGCGTGCAGCACGCGCCCCGCGAGATCATTCTGGAGAGCGGGCAGTCTGCCGAAGAGGTCGAGAGCGCCGTGTCCGACGCGCTGGGCGGCAAGTCACAGCTGCTGAGCCTGGTGGACGACCACGGTCGCAAGATTCTGGTCCCGGCGGACCGGCTGGCCTATGTCGAGATCGGCGAGCCGACCGCCCGCAAGGTCGGGTTCGGCGCGCTCTGAGCGCGGGGCGCCGGCCACGGCGCCCACAAGGCGGCGGCCCGGAGATTCCCTTCTCCGGGCCGCCGCCTTTGTCTGTCGTTTCCGGGCCCGGCCGGGCGCCGCTTCCGGGCCCGGGTCGGGTGCGTTTGCACAGATCAGGCTGTTCGAGTCGGTTCTGCTGGGCTGATCAGGCAGCGGACCGGCGGGGCGAGGGTTGCTGCCGGTGCCCCTTGGGTACGACCGCGTAAGACCGGTTTTGTTCATCGATCGGCGTTGTCACGCGGGAGGGAACAGCATGATCTGGGAAGCACTCGGCGCCCTGCTCATCGGCTATGTCATCGCCCTGTCCGCCACGCGATGGCTGCCCGACCGCTTCCCCTCGCGCAGCCTCACGCTCGCGACCGGCCCGGTCGCGGCGCTGCTCGGCGCGGTGCTGACCCGCTCGATCCTCGGTCCGGGGTATCCCGTGCAGGTGATGGTGGCCTCGGTCGCCGTGGGGGCGGCGCTGCTGTCGGTCCTGGTGCGCCCGCCGCACCGGCGCCTGCGGCGCCCGGCCCCGACGCTGAAGGGGCACCGGACGGCCTGAACCGCCCGGCACCCCGCCGGGGACGTCAGGCCGCGAGACCCAGCGCCGCCATCCGCTTGGTGTGCGCCTCGGTGATCCGGGAGAACATCCGGCCCACCTCCGCCAGGTCGAAGCCGTCGGCCACGCCGCCCACCAGCATCGTGGAGAGCGCGTCACGGTCCGCGACCACCCGCTGCGCCTGCGAGAGCGCCTCGCCCATCAGGCGGCGCGCCCACAGCGCCAGCCGCCCGCCGACCCGCGGCTCGGCCTCGATGGCCGCGCGCACCTTCTCCACGGCGAACGAGGCATGCCCGGTGTCGTCCAGCACGGCCAGCACCAGACCGCGGGTGTCAGAGTCCAGCCGGGCCGCGACCTCGCGGTAGAAGTCACTGGCGATCGAGTCGCCGACATAGGCCTTGACCAGGCCCTCCAGCCAGTCCGACGGCGCGGTCTGGCGGTGGAACTCGTCCAGGGCGGCGGCGAACGGCTCCATGGCCTCGTTCGGCTCCGCCTCGATCTGTGCGAGCCGGTCCCGCAGCCGCTCGAAGTGGTGGAACTCTGCCGAGGCCATCTTGGCCAGTTCGGCCTTGTCGTCCATCGTCGGCGCGAGCTTGGCGTCCTCCGCCAGGCGCTCGAAGGCGGACAGCTCGCCGTAGGCGAGGGCGCCGAGCAGATCGATCACGGCGGCCCGGTACTGCGGGTCGGCGGATGCCTGCGCCCAGTTCTGGGCGGCGATCCCGGTGTTCTCTTGCGCGTCAGCCGCGGCGTTGTCAGGCGTTCCCATGACCGGCACAATAGCCCGCTCGGCGGCTCGGGGAAGGGCCTGGTCAGCCATAGCCGTTCCCTCGTACGAACGACGGTCGTAGCCGGTGCCGGGGCGCCGGACCGGCCGTGATGTATTCCTCACTCATACAAGCCTTCGGATAGGCGAGCCATATCCGGGGTACAGTGGTATTTGGACCTGCCGAGTATCGGTGGGTCGTTCCACGAAGCGGATGCCCGGTCGGTGGCCCGATCGGCTCCAAACCGACCGCCCTCTCTTGCGGCGCGTAGCAGACATACGCACGGCGAGAGGGACACCGCTCGCGGCAGGAGTGCCTGAGCGTTGGCAGTGGTCCCGCCCCACCGGCCCCTCCGGCCGGCCCGTACGAACTCCGTACGAAGGTGCGGTACGACCCCCTTCGCCGCCTCACGCCGCGTCTCACAGAAGAGGCAAGATTCTGTCTACATTCCGAGACCTCGGGATTTTCCCCGAGACGGCCGAGGCGCTGGAAGCCGTCGGCATCATCTCCCCCTTTCCCATCCAGGAGCTGACGCTCCCCGTCGCCCTCTCCGGCAACGACGTCATCGGCCAGGCCAAGACCGGCACCGGCAAGACCCTGGGC
Source organism: Streptomyces sp. NPDC001219 (assembly GCF_053597915.1). Classification (NCBI taxonomy): domain Bacteria; kingdom Bacillati; phylum Actinomycetota; class Actinomycetes; order Kitasatosporales; family Streptomycetaceae; genus Streptomyces; species Streptomyces sp. NPDC001219. Next base: position 20,516 of record NZ_JBSFJF010000027.1, read on the forward strand.
TTCGGCCTGCCGCTCCTGGAGCGCGTCACGGTCCCCGTGGACGTCGAGGTCGGCCGGGCGCAGCCCGGTCAGCTGACCGAGGCCCCGCAGGCCCTGGTGGTCGTGCCGACCCGTGAGCTGTGCCAGCAGGTCACCAACGACCTGCTCACCGCCGGCAAGGTGCGCAACGTCCGGGTGCTGGCCATCTACGGCGGCCGTGCCTACGAGCCGCAGGTCGAGGCGCTGAAGAAGGGCGTCGACGTCGTCGTCGGCACCCCCGGCCGCCTGCTCGACCTGGCGGGCCAGAAGAAGCTGGACCTCTCCCAGGTCAAGAGCCTGGTGCTGGACGAGGCCGACGAGATGCTCGACCTGGGCTTCCTGCCCGACGTCGAGAAGATCATCCAGCTGCTGCCGGCCAAGCGCCAGACGATGCTGTTCTCCGCGACCATGCCCGGCCAGGTCATCTCGCTGGCCCGCCGTTACATGTCGCAGCCCACGCACATCCGCGCCACCGCGCCGGACGACGAGGGCCAGACCGTCGCCAACACCGTCCAGCACGTCTTCCGCGCGCACTCCATGGACAAGCCGGAGATGGTCTCCCGCATCCTCCAGGCCGAGGGCCGGGGCCTGGCGATGGTGTTCTGCCGGACGAAGCGGACCGCCGCCGACATCGCCGACCAGCTCGCACGCCGGGGCTTCGCCTCCGGCGCGGTGCACGGCGACCTCGGCCAGGGCGCCCGTGAGCAGGCGCTGCGCGCCTTCCGCAACGGCAAGGTCGATGTCCTGGTCTGCACCGACGTCGCCGCCCGCGGTATCGACGTCGAGGGCGTGACGCACGTCATCAACTACCAGTCGCCCGAGGACGAGAAGACCTACCTGCACCGCATCGGCCGTACGGGCCGCGCGGGCGCCAAGGGCACCGCGGTCACCCTCGTCGACTGGGACGACATCCCGCGCTGGAAGCTGATCAACAAGGCGCTGGACCTGGCGTTCGACGAGCCGGAGGAGACCTACTCCACCTCGGCGCACCTCTACGAGCAGCTGAACATCCCCGCGGGTACCAAGGGCGTGCTGCCGCGCGCCGAGCGCACCCGTGCCGGGCTGGCCGCGGAAGAGGTCGAGGACCTGGGCGAGACCGGCGGCCGGGGCCGTGGTCCCCGTAAGGGCGCCGTCGTGGAGGAGGAGCGCCCCGCGCGCACCCGTACCCCGCGGCAGCGCCGCCGGACCCGTGGCGGCACGCCGCTGGACGGCCCGGCCGGTGCCACGGCACAGACGACCGGGTCGCCCGCCGCCGAGAGCACCCAGGACGCCGCTCAGGGCACGGAGGCCGCCGGACCGCGGCAGCCGCGCCGGCGCCGGCGTACCCGCGCGAGCCAGTCCGGTGCCGTGACGGCGCCGGTGGCCGAGGCCGCGAGCAGCACCGAGGTCGCCAAGGACACCGCTGTGGTGGCCCAGGCCGCCGCCGTGGTGACCGAGGCTCCGGCCGAGCCCGTGAAGCCCCGCCGCCGCCGTGCCCGGGTGGCCCGGCCGGTGGAGACCGAGAGCTTCCAGACCGTCGAGGTCGCCGCTCGGGCGCTCGCGGCGGAGCGCGCGGCAGCCGCCGAGGCCGCTGCCGTGACGGAGCCCGTCGAGGCGCCGGCCAGGCCGCGCCGCCGTACCCGCAGCGCCGCCAAGGCCGCGGCGGAGACGGCGCCGGCGGTGGTGACGGAGACCGTGGCCGAGGCCGTGGAGACCGTGACCGAGGCGCCGGCCAAGCCGAAGCGCACCCGGAAGACGGCTGCCACGAAGGCCGCCGAGGCCGCGGTGGACGCTCCCGCCGAGGACGCCCCGGTGAAGCCGAAGCGGACGCGGAAGACCGCTGCCGCCAAGGCCGCCGAGGCCGCGGTGGACACCGTCGAGGGCGCCGAGGCCGCACCGGCCAAGCCCAAGCGGACCCGGAAGACCGCCGCCGCGAAGGCGGCCGAGGCCGCGGTGGACGCTCCCGCCGAGGACGCCCCGGTGAAGCCGAAGCGGACGCGCAAGAGCGCTGCCGCCAAGCCGGCCGCGGAGGCGGTGGAGGGTGCCGAGGCCAAGCCGGTGCGCCGCCGCACCCGCGCCAAGGCCACGGCGGCCGAGGCGACGCCCGAGAGCTGACCCGCCCGGTCCTCCCGGACCCGGCACCGACGACCCGGCCCCGCATCGCGCGGGTGCCGGGTCGTCGGCGTCCCGGCCCTGTTTTGCCACCCGGCCCGGATAACCTCACTGCATGAGCAGGCCGCCCACTCTCACGCTGCCCCCGTGCGCCCGTGCGTACCGACTCGACACCGCGCGCGGCTCCTTCGCCGTGCAGGACGCCCGGCCCGAGGCCGCACCGATCGGGACCGCCCTGCTGGTGCCCGGATTCACCGGCAGCAAGGAGGACTTCGTCGCCTTGCTGGAGCCGCTCGCCGCGGCCGGGTTCCGGGCGGTCGCGGTGGACGGCCGCGGCCAGCACGAGTCCGCCGGGCCGCGCGAGGAACAGGCTTACGCGCAAAGGGAGTTGGCGCTCGACGTGCTGGCGCAGGCGCGGGCCGTGCGGGAGCCGGACAGCGGTCCGGTCCATCTGCTGGGGCACTCCCTGGGCGGGCTGCTCACCCGGGCCGCCGTGCTGCTGGACGCGGCCCCGTTCCGTTCGCTCACCGTGCTCAGCTCCGGGCCGGCCGCCATCGAGGCGTCCCAGCAGGCCCGGGTGCGGATGCTGATCGAGGCGCTCGGCACGCTCGACATGGAGAGCGTCTGGCGGGCGATGCGCGAACTGGACCCGCCGGAGGCGGCGGACGCGGCGACACCGCCGGAGATTGGCGCGTTCCTGCACCACCGCTGGCTGAACACCGTGCCCGAGCAGCTGATCGCGACCGGCCGGCAGATGCTGGCGGAGCCCGACCGGGTGGCGGAGCTGGCCCGTACGGGGCTGCCCGTCCATGTCGTCTCCGGCGCCGTCGACTACGCCTGGCCGGTGGCGTGGATGGACGACATGGCGGAGCGGCTGTCCGCCCGGCGCACCGTCATCGAGGGCGCCGAGCACTCCCCCAACGCCGAGCGTCCGGAGAAGACGGCGGAGGCGCTGGCCGGGTTCTGGAGCGGGGTGGGCTGAGGCCGGGCCGGTGGGCCGAGCGGGCGGTGTCGCCAGGACAGCGCCCGGCGGTTCGGCGAGCATCGAGGGAGGCGGCCCGGCGCGGTCCGGGCCGCACCGGCTTCGTACGAAGGGCTCCCTGATGACCGAGAACCCGGCGACTCCCCCGGCCGACCCCGGGGACGGCCCCCACGGCATCGCGCTCACCCGGACCTTCGACGCCCGCCGTGAGCTGGTCTTCGAGGCGTGGACGCGGCCCGAGCACTTCGGGTACTGGTTCGGCGGGGAGCTGGTGGTGCCCGCCGACCGGATGACGATGGACCCGCGGCCGGGCGGGGTGTGGAGTCTGGTGATGCGTACCCCGGACGGCGGTGAGCTGCCGTTCTCCGGGGTCTACCGTGAGGTGGCGCCCCCGGAGCGGCTGGAGTTCACGCTCAGGGACGCGTCCGCGCCGGACGGCATCGAGGGCGAGATCGTCCGGGTCACCCTGACCGATCTCGGGGGCCGCACGGAGATGGCCTTCCGTCAGCTCGGCGGCAATCTCACCTCCGAGCAGTACCGCCAGGCGGAGGCGGGCTGGTCGGGCTTCTTCGACCGCCTCACGGAGCTGCTCGCCCAGGCCTGATCCCGGCCCTTCGCGCTCCGGCGGCACCGAACGACCGCTAGTACTGCCCCTGGACGTGATCCCAGAAGCCGTCGCGCAGGACCCGCCGCAGGTCGGCGTGGCCGCGCAGGGAGTGCCGCAGCAGCGCCTCCGCCGCGGTCAGCAGCTCCTGGTCGACGGCGCCGGGCAGATAGGGGTGACCGGGGAGCAGCCCGGCCACCCATTCGCGGCCGCGCTCCGAGAGCCACTGGGCGGCGACCTGGGCGCCGACGAAGCGCACGTCGTCGCGGCTGGGCGCCGGTCCCTCGCCCGCGGTCTGCTCGCAGTACTCCACACCGGCCCGCCGGGTGACGTACGGCCTGCAGAACTCCAGGTCGAAGGTGCGCGCGCTGTCGACCTCCCACAGCAGCGGCTCGGCCTGGTTGCGGCCGCCGGAGGCCTCGATGCCCCACAGGTGCACCCGGGCGCCGTAGCCCTGTGCCGCCTCCACGGCGGAGACCAGGTCCTCGTCGCCGCCGATCAGCACCGCGTCGCTGATCGCGCGGTGCCGGGCCAGTGACTCCAGGTCCGAACGGATCAGGGAGTCGACGCCCTTCTGCTGGTTGTTGGCGTTGAGGTTGCCGAGCCGGACCTTGACGTCGGGCAGCTCGGCGATCCGCTGCTGCTCCTGGGTGTGGATGCGGCGGCGGGCGCCGTCGTACCAGTAGACGCGCAGCAACCGGCTGTCCGGGAAGATCATCCGGGCCTTGTCGATGAAGGCCTCGATGAGCGCCTCCGCGTCCAGGTCGAAGGCCTTGCGGTCCTCCGTGCCGGTGACCAGGCGTCCGGCCGCGGCGTAGACATAGCCCGCGTCGACGAAGGCGGCATGGGTGGAGGGGGTGGTGGCGACCTCGGCGAGCACGCGGGTGAGCAGCTCGTTGGTGCGCTCGATCCCGGCGGCGAGCGCGGTGAGGTCGGTGGGGCCCGTGGGCTGGACGTCATTCATACCGGTCCCATTGTCCGGGCGGTCACTCTGCGGGCACAACCGCTCTCGGGCAGGCGTAGTTAGGCCGTCGAAATTTTTCTTTAGCGTAGGGAATGATTGCCCTGGGTAGGGCGTTCTACCAAGTACGGAGCGCCCGGCAGCGACGCCGGGCAGCACCTGCCCAAGAGTTCTCCGCAGGAGGATCAGACGAAGGGAGAAGCCGTATGCGCTTCGAGATCATGCGCCTGGACGATGTCGACGGCACCGCCGTGGACAGCACCGTCGTGGACGCCGCCTCCGTCAACCGGATCGTGCAGCAGGCCGCCTCGACCGGCCAGCGCATCTACATCCGCCCGGCCGACACCGCCGTCCGTTAGTCACCGACACGCCGCCCGACGATGCGACAGCCACGGCGGCCGGCCGAGACCGGCCGCACCGCATGAGCGCCCCCGTACGCACTGGCCGTACGGGGGCGCCGCGCGTTCCGCGGCGGGGTGCCGGCGTCAGGCCGCCGACTGGATCACCTGCAGCACCCCGTTGATGATCTGCTGCACGGCGAGCGCGGAGAGCATCATGCCCGCCAGCCGCGTGACCAGGACCACTCCCCCGTCCTTGATCACACGGATGATGACCAGCGAGAACCGCATCACCAGATAGAGCACGACATGGATCGCGGCGATCGCCGCCCAGACGGAGACCTGCCCGGCGACGCCCTGTGCGTGCTGCACCGCGAGGATCACCGACACGATCGCGCCCGGCCCGGCCAGCAGCGGCATCCCCAGGGGCACCAGCGCCACGTTGACGTCCTTGGTCTGGGTCGGCTCCTCCGACTTCCCGGTCAGCAGGTCCAGCGCGACCAGCAGGAGCAGCAGACCGCCCGCGATCATCAGCGCGGGCGTGGAGATGTGCAGCCGCCCCAGGATCTGCCGGCCGAAGAGGCCGAAGAGGGCGATGACCCCGAAGGCGACGACGGCCGCCTGCCAGGCCATCCGGCGCTGCACCTTGGCCGGCCGGCCGGAGGTCAGGGCCAGGAAGATCGGGGTGATACCCGGCGGGTCCATGATCACGAAGAGGGTACTGAAGACGGCGACGTCGAACACGGTGATGGCCTTGCGAGAGGTGGTACGGGACGAGCACGGACCGGCGCGGTAGGCGCGGGCCCGTAGGGGGGAGGGAGAGGTGGGTGAGGGGTGGCGGGACGGCGCGCGGCAGCGCCCTGTGCGGTACCCGGCCGGGTGCGGCGCGGTGGGTGACGGCCCCGCGGACCGGGGCGCGTGGTGCGGCGGCCGGCCGCGGCGGGCTCAGCCGCCGGTGCCGGGTACGGGGAAGGCGCCGGTCGCGCGGCGCACGATCTCGCCGTAGATCTCGGGGTCGGTGGTGTATTCGCCCAGGCGGCAGGTCTTGCGGCTGCCGTGGTAGTCGCTGGAGCCGGTGGTCAGCAGGCCGAGGTCGGCGGCCATGCCGCGCAGCCGGGCGCGGGTCGGGGCGTCGTGGTCCATGTGGTCGACCTCGATGCCGTCGAGGCCGGCGGCGGCGAGTTCGGCGATCACGCTCTCCGGGACGCAGCTGCCGCGCTTGACGGCCAGCGGATGCGCGAAGACGGTGACCCCGCCCGCCGCCTTGACCAGCCGAATCGCGTCGAAGGGATCGAGTTCGTGCTTCTCCACGTACGCCCGGCCGTCGTTGGCGAGCCACTCGGAGGTGAAGGCGTCGGAGACGGTGGGGACCAGGCCCAGGTCGACGAGGGCGGTGGCGATGTGCGGCCGTCCCACGGCGCCGTCCCCGGCGATCCGGGCGACCTGCTCCCAGGTGATGGGCACCCCGAGGTCCCGCAGCTTCGCGACCATGCCCTGGGCCCGCGGCACCCGGTCGTCGCGCACCAGCTCCCGCTCCCGGGCCAGCTCCGGCTCCTCGGGGTCGAAGAGGTAGGCGAGCATGTGGAGGCTCACACCGTCGATCCGGCAGGAGAGTTCGGCGCCGGTGACCAGCGTCAGCCCGCCGGGCAGTGCCGCCCGCGCCTCGGCATGGCCGCCGACGGTGTCGTGGTCGGTCAGCGCGACGACGTCCAGACCGGCGGCCGCGGCGTTGCGCACCAGCTCGGCGGGGGTGTCCGTACCGTCGGAGGCCGTGGAGTGGGTGTGCAGATCGATGCGCACGACGCGGACTCCAGACTGCTGCGGGACGGACGGGGGACGCGGCCCGGGAGACACCGGGTGCGGGTACACCGTAAGGGGACCCCAGAAGAATACCGGGCGGCCGGGTGGCACCGGCCGCCCGGCGGATGCCGCGACGTCCGGCGCGGTCAGCCGTCGCGGCCGTCAGCGGGCGGCGTCACGGCCGTCGTCCGTCGTCCGTGAGCCCAGAATCCGCGGCGAGAGCGCCCCGCACGGCAGCAGATCCACCTCGGCACCGGCCTCCCGCAGATCGGTCAGCACCAGCTCGTCGTACATCATCAGCCCCGACTGCTCGGGCCAGGCGATCGCCCAGAGCCACAGCCCGCGCGCCTCGCCCGCGAACACCGCGCGGTCCGGGGGCGTGTCGTCGAGGTGCCACAGCGGGGTCGGGCGGCCGGCGGCGAGCACCTTGCCGTGCGGGTGCTTGTCGACGCAGAGGTGCGGGCCGGGGTCGGGGCCGTCGATACCGGCGTAGCGCGCGCCGAGTCCGACGCCCAGCTCCTCGGCGATCAGCAGCAGTTCGCCGGGGCCGCCGAGCGGTCCGGGGCCGGTGCAGGCCACCGCGGTCGCCCGGCCGCCGCTGCGGTCGTCGCCGGCGCAGGCCACCCCGGTGAACAGCCAGCCGACCGGCAGCGGCCAGGGCATCCAGACGGGCACCTGCGCGCGGTGCACGACAACGCCGAGCGCCTCGACGCTCGGCGGGACGACCGGTTGCAGTGGATGCACGGTGCCGTGCAGGGCGCACTGCCAGGTGTCGGAGAAGAGACCGGGCGCCCTTACCCGGCCTCCGCACTTCGGGCAACTGGGTTCGCCCCTCATAGGGACCCACGGTCCTCCAGCCCCGCCCCCGCGTCAAGGACGATCACCCGACCGGTGTGCCCCGAATCACTTACGGCGCCGCGTAATTGACCGCGCCCCCGGACCGCGCACCTCACCCGGGAAACTAGTTGCACCTTGCATTCTTTAGCTCGCCTAATTTATTGTGTGTAAACGTCAACGATCTCGACGGCGGTGCCACGGCAGCCGCCGGTCAGGGACACACCACCGGCGACAGGAAGGAGAACCGCAGCATGAGCGGCACGGAGAACGGCGGCCACGGCGGCGTGGACGATCCGTTCGAGGAGGGCGGCGGCTCCCTGCTCCGCCAGCCGATGGCCGTCTGGGCCACGGCGGGCGCCTCGGTCGTGGCCTTCATGGGCATCGGCCTCGTCGACCCGATCCTCCCGTCGATCGCCCGCGGCCTGCACGCCACCAACAGCCAGGTCTCGCTCCTCTTCACCTCCTACTTCCTGATCACCGCGGTCGCGATGCTGATCACCGGCTTCGTCTCCAGCCGCATCGGCGGCCGGAAGACCCTGCTGGCCGGGCTGGCGCTGGTGGTGGTCTTCGCGGCGCTCTCCGGCCTGTCCGGATCGGTCGGCGAACTGGTCGGCTTCCGGGCGGGCTGGGGCCTGGGCAACGCCCTGTTCGTCTCGACGGCGCTGGCGGTCATCGTGGGCGCGGCGTCCGGCGGGAGCAGCACCGCGATCCTGCTGTACGAGTCCGCGCTGGGGCTCGGCATGGCCTGCGGCCCGCTGCTGGGCGCGGTCCTCGGCGACCTGAAGTGGCGCTACCCGTTCTTCGGCACGGCCGCCCTGATGGCCATCGGGTTCATCGCCATCGCGGCCTTCCTCAAGGAGCAGCCGAAGCCGGCCGCCAGGACCTCACTGCTCGCCCCGGTCAGGGCGCTCGGCCACGGCGGGCTGGCCGCCACCGCCGTCTCCGCGTTCTTCTACAACTACGCGTTCTTCACGGTGCTGGCCTTCACCCCGTTCGTGCTGAACATGTCCCCCTACACGTCGGGCGGCGTCTTCTTCGCCTGGGGCGTGCTGCTCGCGGTGTTCTCGGTGATCGTGGCGCCCCGGCTCCAGCACCGCTTCGGTTCGCTGAAGGTGCTGTGCGGCTCACTGCTGCTGCTCGCCGCCGACCTGGTCGTGCTGGGTTACGGCGACCACACCACCGCCGTCGTCTGCACCGTGCTGTCCGGCGCCCTGATCGGCCTGAACAACACCGTCTTCACGGAACTGGCGCTGGGCGTCTCGGACGCACCGCGCCCGGTGGCCAGCGCCGGCTACAACTTCGTGCGCTGGTTCGCGGCGGCGGCCGCGCCGTTCCTCGCGCCCAGGATCGAGGAGTGGACCGATATCCACGTTCCCTTCGTGGTCGCGGCCGTCGCGGCGGTGGCCGGCGCCGGTGTCGTCGCCGTCCGGCGCCGGGCACTGACCACCGGGGCCGCGGAGCAGGCGCCGCGGCACGCGACGGAGGACGGGGTCACGGCCCTCGCCCGGTGAGGCGCACCGCGGCCGCCCCGCCCCCGTAAGGACACTGACGCCCCGTCGGCCCTCCCTCCCGAGGACCGACGGGGCACGGTGACACCTTCGCTCGCGGGTCAGTCGAGCGGAACGCCCGCACGCAGCGGATCACGCAGATCCGTGCCGTGCTCCAGCCAGCGCTTCTCCAGGGCCTCGGCGCCGTGCACCCGCTTCCAGGCCGCCTCGTTGGGCGTCATCGGCAGCAGCGGCAGGAAGCGGACCGGCTCCCTCGGCTCGTCCAGCGCGAGGTCCTCGACCAGCCCCCCGGGCGAGGCGACCAGCACCGAGGTGAAAACAGCCCCCGGCCACAGCGGTTCACCGACGTCCAGCGAGGCCCCGGGGGCCACGACCACCCCCTCGACCTGCGGGGACGCGGCGAGCACGGCGAGCGGCCTGAGCACCTTGTCGGTGTCGGCACGGCCGGTCCGTACGGACAGCACGAGTTCGGCGCGCGGACCGCGCAGCGGATCGGCCAGCACGGCCGTCGGGTCGGCCATGGGCTGCGCGGACATCCCGAGCGTGGCGTAGCGGACCACCCCGTTGTCCACGAAGCGGAGGACCTCGATACGGTCGGTCCCGAGAAAGGTGACGGCGGCGCGCGCGTCCGGCTCGCCCAGGGTTGTCCGCAACCGGGCCTCTACCAGCTCAAGAACGTCAGACATGGCGCGAGCATACGGGCGGCCACTCGGGCGTCCGTCACCCCTCGGCGCACTGCTGTGCGGCGCCCCCGTTCTTCGTATGGAACGGGCAAAGGGGCACCGTGACGCGTCAGGCGGCTGATAGCCTTGCCGTCTGCTCAGGGAATGACGTCGTCCCCCAACGGGGACCGGCCGGAGGAGGTGGGGCTGCGGTGGATCCGAGTCGACCGTGCAGTACCGATAGTTCTCCCGTCATCCCGCTCGCGCAGCGAATCTCCTGATCCGAGAGCTTCCGTACCCCGCCGCTCAGCGGTGAAACCAGGGAAGCACCTTTGCGCCGGACGTAGATGACGGAAGAGCGCCCTCGACTCTTTGTTCCGTGTTTTCTGCGAACTGCCGTCAGTGCCACCGCACGGAGCGCCGCCCGCTTTGCGGACGTACAGCCGATGACGCCTCGTACGTCCACGTTCCGGGCAGCGTTGCCCCCCGCGCCCGCGCTGACGGCCGGCCCGTGAAGGAGCCTGCCATGTCGATGATCCGCGACCTGCGCGCCGCCGTCCGTCCCTCCCGGCGGCGCGACGACCCCTCGTACCACTACTCCACGGCCGCCCCGGCCTGCCCGAACAGCGCCATCGTCGACTGCGGTGTCTACCGCGAGGGCCGCCGGGTGAGCGACCACGTCACCCCGGCCGAGGCGATGGCCGGCGTGCGGGCCGAGGGCGGCTTCGCCTGGATCGGGCTGCACGAGCCCACCGAGGCCGAATTCGCCGGTATCGCCCAGGAGTTCGGGCTGCACCCGCTCGCCGTCGAGGACGCCGTGCACGCCCACCAGCGGCCCAAGCTGGAGCGCTACGACGAGACCCTGTTCACCGTCTTCAAGACGGTCCACTACGTCGAACACACCGAGTTGACCGCGACCAGCGAGGTCGTGGAGACCGGCGAGGTGATGTGCTTCACCGGCCGGGACTTCATCGTGACCGTGCGGCACGGCGGCCAGGGCTCGCTGCGCGCGCTGCGGCACCGGCTCCAGGACGACCCGGACCTGCTGGCCAAGGGCCCGTCCGCGGTGCTGCACGCCATCGCCGACCAGGTCGTCGACGGGTACATGGCGGTGGCCGGTGCGGTGCAGGACGACATCGACGAGGTGGAGATCGACGTCTTCAGCTCCGGGTCCAACGGCAAGGGCGTCAGCGGCAAGGGCACCCCCAAGGGCGGCGACGCCGGGCGGATCTACCAACTCAAGCGTGAGGTACTGGAGTTCAAGCGGGCGGTGTCGCCGCTGCTGCGGCCGATGCAGCTGCTGAGCGAGCGTCCGATGCGGCTGGTGGACTCCGACATCCAGAAGTACTTCCGGGACGTCGCCGACCACCTGGCGCGGGTCAACGAGCAGGTGCTGTCCTTCGACGACCTGCTCAACTCCATCCTCCAGGCCAATCTCGCGCAGGCCGCCGTGGCGCAGAACGAGGACATGCGCAAGATCACGGCATGGGCGGCGATCTTCGCCGTGCCCACGATGATCGCCGGGATCTACGGCATGAACTTCGACTACATGCCCGAGCTGCACTGGAAGTTCGGCTATCCGGCGGTGCTGATGGCGACGGTCGCCATCTGCTTCGGCATCCACCGCGGGTTCAAGCGCAACGGGTGGCTGTGACCCCGGGCGCCGGTGCGGGCGGGGCGTCCGCGCATCTCAGCGCCTGGGCGGCCCCGGTCGTCCGGGGCCGGGGCGATTAGGCTGAGCCGTATGACGGAGACCGTGTCGCAGGCCCTGCACGATCGGGCGCTCATCGAAGAGGCCACCAAGAAGTCCGGCCTCATCTGGGTACGGGGGACGGCCGGCCCGTCCCGTGCGCTGTGGCATCTGTGGCTCGACGGAGCCGCCTGCCTGGTCGGGGACGGCGCCGGTGAGCAGCCGCTGGCCGGCCTCGGGCTGACCGACGGCGGGACGGCGACGGTCACCGTACGCAGCAAGGACAAGGGCGGCCGGCTGGTCGCCTGGGAGGCCCGGGTCGTCGAGCTGACGCCGGAGGGCGAGGCCTGGCGGGCCGCGGTCGACGAACTCAAGGGCAAGCGGCTGAACGCGCCGGACGCGGACACCCTCACCGAGCGCTGGGCGCGCGAGTGCCGGGTGCTGCGGCTGGAGCCGGCCGGGGAGGCCGTACAGCGCCCCGGGCGGATGCCGGAGGAGTCGCACGCCGCGCCGCCGGCGGCGACCTCCGCGATCACCCGGCGGCCCGTCCCGGCGGCGCTGCCGAAGCTGCTGCTGCGGCGGGGCCGCAAGCGCTGAGCCCGGGGCGCCGGGACACCGCCGCACGTCTGGCGCGGCGAGGGTCCCGAGCGGCGGGCCGGTCCGTCAGCCGCCCCCGCCGCCGGAGATCCGGCTGCCGTAGTCGACGACCTGGTCCTTGTCCGGGGCCTTGAGGTCCACGGCCTTGCCCCACTCGCCCATCCGCACCACGCCCGCGTCGCCGGCCCGGTGCAGCCGCAGCGGGTAGGGCGTGCCCTCCAGCGAGACGTCCAGGGTGCCGCCGGAGCCCGCGCCGCCGCTGACCCGGATGGTGCGGACCCCGTCGACCTCGCCGCGGTCACCGGCGGTCAGCTTGCCGTGCAGTCCGAGCAGACCGGCGAGCAGGGTGTCCTTGTCGGTGAAGCCGCTGAAGCGCTGGTAGACCGGGTCCTTGGCGGGCACCTTCACGTACTTGCCGCCGAGCTTGTCCGCCGCCTGGTCGGGCGTGCCCGGCTTGCCGCTCTTCTCGCCGGCCCAGAAGGCCGCGTCCGCCTTCAGATAGAGCGCGTCGCCGACCCGCAGCAGCTGGAAGGCGGCCGCCTTCGTGGTCAGCTCGCCCTTGGCGCCGTCCTTCGCCAGGCTCATGTCGAGCTTGTAGGTGCGGCCCTGGCTGACGACGTTGCCCGCGAGGTGCACCGTGTCGGCGCGCTGGGCGGCGGCCCGCGCCTTGGCCTCGATCTTCGCGGCGGGCAGCTTCCCCACGCCGTTGGTGCCGGCGTCCGGGTTCTCCTCCCCGCCGCAGCCCGTCAGCGCCACGGCCAGTGCCGCGCAGGCCGCCCCCACGAGCGCGGCCCGTCCCGTCCGACGGGTTCCGGGCAGCGGTCGGGGGCCGGACCCCGGGGGGATTGCGCTCACGTCGGCTCGGCCTCCTGATGCGGGTGATCTCGGCAGCAGTACGGCAGCGTACCTGGGCCGCGCCGGTCGTCGGCGGGGTGCGGGGCAGTCACCCTACGGCCGCTTTCACCGGGGCGGCGCGGACCGGGGCGCGTTAGCCTGAACCCGGATCGATGCCTTAATTCGGGCCGAACGGGAGAAGGGCGGCGCTCGGCATGGCGGTCGTGACTCCCCGGGTCTTCGTCTCCCATCTCGCCGGCAGCGCCGTCTTCGACCCCAACGGTGACCAGGTCGGCCGACTGCGGGACCTGGTCGCGCTGCTCCGGGTCGGCGACCGGCCGCCGCGGCTGCTCGGGGTGGTCGTCGAGGTGATCAGCCGGCGCCGGATCTTCGTGCCCATGACGCGGGTGACCGGGGTGGAGTCCGGCCAGATCATCATCACCGGCGTGGTCAATATGCGGCGCTTCGAGCAGCGGACGTCCGAGACGCTGGTGCTCGGCGAGCTGCTCGACCGGCGGGTGCGGCTGGTGGAGACCGACGAGGAGGTCACCGTCCTCGACGTCGGCATCATCCAGCTGCCGGCCCGCCGCGACTGGGAGATCGACAAGGTCTTCGTACGGAAGGGGAAGGGCGGGGCGCTGCGCCGCAAGGGCGAGGCGCTGACCGTGGAGTGGTCGGCGGTGACCGGCTTCTCGCTGGAGGAGCACGGGCAGGGCGCGGAGAGCCTGCTCGCCACCTTCGAACAGCTGCGGCCCGCCGACCTGGCCGGGGTGCTGCACCACCTCTCCCCCAAGCGGCGCGCCGAGGTCGCCGCGGCCCTCGACGACGACCGGCTCGCCGACGTCCTGGAGGAGCTGCCGGAGGACGACCAGGTGGAGATCATCGGCAAGCTCAAGGACGAGCGGGCCGCCGACGTCCTGGAGGCGATGGACCCGGACGACGCCGCCGACCTGCTCTCCGAGCTGCCCGAGGAGGAGAAGGAGCGGCTGCTGGCGCTGATGCGGCCGGAGGAGGCCGCGGACGTGCGGCGGCTGATGTCGTACGAGGAGCGGACCGCGGGCGGGCTGATGACCACCGAGCCGATCGTGCTGCGGCCTGACGCGACGGTCGCGGACGCGCTGGCCCGGGTCCGCGACCCGGACCTGTCCCCCGCCCTGGCCGCCCAGGTCTATGTCTGCCGGCCCCCGGACGAGACCCCCACCGGCAAGTACCTGGGCCTGGTGCACTTCCAACGGCTGCTGCGCGACCCGCCGTTCACCCTCGTCAGCTCGATCGCCGACACCGATCTGCCGGCCCTGCCGCCGGACACCCCCCTGCCGGAGGTGACCAGCTATCTGGCCGCGTACAACATGGTGGCCGCGCCGGTCGTGGACGAGAGCGGGGCCCTGCTGGGCGCGGTCACCGTCGACGACGTGCTGGACCATCTGCTGCCGGACGACTGGCGGGAGGACGGGCTGCACGGTCCGGCGACGGCCGGACTGACCGGCGACGGCGGCCCCGGGAAGGCCGGGCATGGGCGCTGAGGAGCGGGACGGCGGCCGGGAGCGGTCTCGGGCCAACGGCGCCTCCGCGCTGCGCCGGGGCCCCGCGGACCGCCCCCGGGTGCGCCTCGACCAGCCGCGCGCACCGCGCCGTACGTTCCTGCCCGAGTACGACCCGGAGGCCTTCGGGCGGCTCTCGGAGAAAATCGCCCGCTTCCTGGGGACCGGCCGCTTCATCGTCTGGATGACCTTCACCATCATCGTGTGGGTCATCTGGAACACCACCGCGCCCAGCGGGCTGCGGTTCGACCAGTACCCGTTCATCTTCCTGACGCTGGCGCTGTCGCTCCAGGCCTCGTACGCCGCGCCGCTGATCCTGCTGGCGCAGAACCGGCAGGACGACCGCGACCGGGTCACCCACGAGCAGGACCGCAAGCAGAACGAGCGCTCCATCGCCGACACCGAGTACCTGACCCGGGAGATCGCGGCGCTGCGGCTCGGGCTCGGTGAGGTCGCCACCCGCGACTGGATTCGCTCCGAATTGCAGGACCTGCTCCGGGATCTGGAGCTGCGGCAGCCGGCCGACGCGGAGAGTGACGAACGCGACCGCTGACGGCCTTTCCGGAGGCACCCTCACGCGCCGTACCATCGGGTCATGGCTACCCACACGCCCGAAGGCGCCACCCCGAGCGAGGACGCGGTCCGCGAAGCGCTCGCGACGGTGAACGACCCCGAGATCCACCGCCCCATCACCGAGCTGGGGATGGTCAAATCGGTGGACATCGCGGCGGACGGCGCGGTGGCGGTCGTGGTCTACCTCACCGTCTCCGGCTGCCCGATGCGCGAGACGATCACCAACAACGTGCGGGAGGCCGTCGAGCGGGTCGGGGGCGTCACCTCCGTCGCCGTCGAGCTGGACGTGATGAGCGACGAGCAGCGCAAGGAGCTGGCGTCGTCGCTGCGCGGCGGCACCGCCGAGCGTGAGGTGCCGTTCGCCCAGCCCGGTTCTCTGACCCGGGTCTACGCCGTCGCCTCCGGCAAGGGCGGCGTCGGCAAGTCGTCGGTGACGGTCAACCTCGCGGCGGCGATGGCGGCCGACGGTCTGAAGGTCGGTGTCGTGGACGCCGACATCTACGGCCACTCGGTGCCCCGGATGCTCGGTGCCGACGGCAAGCCCACCCAGGTCGAGAACATGATCATGCCGCCGTCGGCGAACGGCGTGAAGGTCATCTCGATCGGCATGTTCACCCCGGGCAACGCCCCGGTCGTCTGGCGCGGCCCGATGCTGCACCGCGCCCTCCAGCAGTTCCTCGCCGACGTCTACTGGGGCGACCTGGACGTGCTGCTGCTGGACCTGCCCCCGGGCACCGGCGACATCGCCATCTCGGTGGCCCAGCTCGTCCCGAACGCCGAGATCCTCGTGGTCACCACCCCGCAGCAGGCCGCCGCCGAGGTCGCCGAGCGGGCCGGTTCGATCGCCGTGCAGACCCACCAGAAGATCGTCGGCGTGGTCGAGAACATGTCCGGGCTGCCCTGCCCGCACTGCGACGAGATGGTCGACGTCTTCGGCACCGGCGGCGGCGAGCGGGTCGCCGAGGGCCTGACGAAGACGACCGGCACTCAGGTGCCGGTGCTCGGCTCCATCCCGATCGACGTCCGGCTGCGCGAGGGCGGCGACGAGGGCAAGCCGGTCGTGCTGACCGACCCGGACTCCCCCGCCGGCTCGGCGATCCGCACGATCGCCGGCAAGCTGGGCGGCCGTCAGCGGGGCCTGCAGGGCATGTCGCTGGGCATCACCCCGCGCAACAAGTTCTGAGACCGCGAGGGCGCCGCGTCCGGTGTGGCCGCGGCGCCTTCCGGACGGCACGGAAAGGGGCGGGCCCGTACGGGTCCGCCCCTCGCTGTTGCGCCGCTCCGGCCCCGGTCAGCCCTCGTACGCGGACAGGTCCTTGATCACCGAGAAGCCCAGCCCGTACGCGCTCATCCCGCGCCCGTAGGCACCGATGTGCACCTCCTCGGGGCCCTCGCTCGCCGAGCCGGCCAGCACCCAGCCGTACTCGGACTCGCGGTAGGCGAACGAGGTCGGCACCCCGTCCACCGGCAGCATCAGCTCGTTCCAGCTGCCGCCGCCGAGGTCGTCGGCCAGCTCCCAGGCGAGCATCGTCTGCTGGTCCAGCCAGTCCTGGCGCAGCGTCCGGTCCATCTGGGTCGGCCAGGTCTGCGCGAGCAGCCCCGATCCGGCGAGCCAGGCGGCCGTCGAGACCGAGGTCGCCTCCAGGACGCCGGTACCGTCGCCGCTGCGCCGCACGGGACGGCTGGCGACCGTCACCACCACCGCGAACCGCTCGTCCTGCGGCGGCTCCACCTTGATCGTCGGCTCCTCACCATGGCCGGTGGCACCGTGCTCGACGGTGCCGTCAGCGGCCGCACCGACCTGCATCAGCCAGCGCGGGCCGGTGAACGCCTCGTCGAGGCCGTACCACGGGAACGCGGCCAGCAGATAGCCGTCGACCTTCCGGCCGGCGCCGGCGGCCGCCTCATGTGTCGCTGACGGACTGGTCGTCTCCATCTGCGCGGAGCCTCCTTGTTGCCCTGCGTCGTGGGCGGCCCGCCCCCCTCAGGCGACCGAACCCCGGACACCCGGAGCATAGCCACTGGCGTCCACGCAGACAGTCATACCGGTGTGTGTCAGGTGGCGTCGGCGTCGAACGGCGGACGCTCGTCCGGCTGAGCGGCCTTCTTGAGCAGGTCGGGGCGCCCGGCGGAGGCGTCCGGGGACTCCTTGGACAGGCTCGGGCCGGAGCCGTTCGAGGGCGTGGCGGAGGAGGCGCCCTCGTGGCCGTGGACGGCGTCGGTGACCTCGGCCATCTCCTTCTTCAGATCGAAGCCGTTACGGATCTCCTGAAGGTCCTTGAGGCCGTACTCGTCCTTCTCCAGGACGTGCTTGCGCACGAAGTTCTTGGGCTTGAGGTCCTCGAACTCGAAGTCCTTGAACTCCGGCCCCAGCTCGCTGCGGATGTCTTCCTTGGCGCTGTCCGAGAACGCCCGGACCTTGCGGACGAAGGCCATCACGTCCTGGATGACCTTGGGAAGCTTGTCCGGACCGAAGATGAGCACGGCAAGGATCACGAGCGCCACCAGCTCGAGGGGTCCTATGTCGAAGAACACCGTGCAGCTCCTTGGGTTATCCGAGGCCTTCGGTGGCCTAGGGGCCAGGCCGCCTATCACGGTACCTGGCCCCGCGCGTCGGGCGGGAGTCGCCCGTGCCAACACCGTGCAAACGAGTCAGTCCGTGCTGGAGGAACCCAGGCTGAGCCGGACGGACCGCTCCTTGCCGCCCCGCTGGACGGTCAGCTCCAGCGTGTCGCCGGGCCGGTGGCTGCGGATCTTGACGATCAGCTCCTCACCGCTGTGCACGGGGGCACCGTCCACCTTGGTGATCACGTCACCGGCCTTGATCCCGGCCTTGGCGCCGGGTCCGCCCGGGAGGACCGGCTGCCTGCCGTCCTTGCTGCGCTCGCTGACCCGCGCCCCGTCGCCCGCGTACTCCATCTCCAGCGTGACGCCGATCACCGGGTGTGTCGCCCTGCCGGTGTTGATCAGCTCCTCGGCCACCCGCTTGGCCTGGTTGATGGGTATGGCGAAACCCAGCCCTATGCTGCCGCCCTGGCCCTGGCCCTCGCCGTCCTGGCCACCGCCGCCGTCGGCCGCGCGGATGGCGCTGTTGATGCCGATCACCCGCGCCTTGGCGTCCACCAACGGGCCGCCGGAGTTGCCCGGGTTGATGGGGGCGTCGGTCTGCAGCGCGTCCACATAGGACACATCACTGCCGTCGCCCTTCTGGCCGCCCGCGGTGATCGGGCGCTGCTTGGCGCTGATGATCCCGGAGGTGACGGTGTTGGCGAGGTCGAACGGTGCGCCGATCGCCACCACGGGGTCGCCGACCCGCACCGAGTCGGAGTTGCCGAGCGTGAGCGGGCGCAGGCCCGCGACGCCCTCCACCTGGACGACGGCCAGGTCGTAGCCGCCGTCCCGGCCGATGACCCTGGCCTTGGCGGTCTGGCCGCCGCTGAAGGTCACCGAGATCTCGCCGCCGCTGCCGGCCGGTTCGACGACGTGGTTGTTGGTGAGGATGTGGCCCTGGTGGTCGAGGACGAAGCCGGTGCCGGTGCCCTGTTCGGCGCTGCCGCGCACATGGAGGGTGACCACGCCGGGCAGCGCGGTCTGCGCGATCCCGGCGACGCTGTCCGGCTCACGGCCCCCGTCCTCGGCCCCGGACTGCGGCAGCATGATGTCGCTGAGGCCGCCGTAGCGCTCGACGTACGCGCCGATGCCGCCACCGACACCGCCCGCGAGCAGGGCGAGCGCCACCGCACCGGCGATCAGCGGCCCGCGCCGTACGCGGCGGACGGACGGTGGCGCGACGGGCCCACCCTGCAGCGGCGCACTCCAGGGGTCGTACTGCTGCCAGGCGCCCTGAGGCGCGTGCCCGGGGGCGGCGGCCTGGGCGTGGTCGGCCGGGACGTGGTCGGTGGGGAGGGGGCCCGGTCCGTGGCCGGCGGGACCCGTGGTGCCGGGCTGTGGGGCGGCCGTACGGTGCGCGGTCGCCGAGGCCGGGCGGGGGCCGCCGTCGCCGGGGTGGGGGACGAAGGCGCCGTCCGTGCCGTCCGGCGCCGCGTCGGGCCCGGCGGCGGGTGCGGCCGCGGGGGCCAGGGGAGCGTGCTGTGCGCCGGCGGGCCCGGACGCGGCGGCTGCTTCGGGGGCGGGCTGCGGGGTGCCGGTCTTCTGGAGGTCGATGCCGTGGGGTACGGCAGGTTCGGCGGCGGGGCGGGGGTGTGCGGCCGGGGCCGGGTGCGGGTGCTCGGCGCCAGTGGCGAGCGGCGCTCGCTCCGCGCCAGGGGCGGCGGGCGGCGCAGTGGGCGGCCCGGCGGACGGCGGCGCCTGGGGCGGGCCCGGGTAGGCGGCACCGGGCATCGCGGGCTGCGGGGCGGCCGGGGCGCCGTACGGGGCCAGTTGGCCGGCCTGCGGCGGAAGCAGGGTGCCCTGTGCGGGCGTCGCCACCGGCCGCTGAACGGGCGGCGCGGGCGCCCATGGCCCGGGCCCACCGTAGGGAGGCGTGCCGTACGGGTCCTCGGCATGCAACGGCTTCTGCTGCTGTTGCGGCGCCGCCCCTGGGACTTCGGTCGGGGGTGGAGCAGTGGGGGGCAGGGGGGTGGGGGTGGTGGTGGCGGGCGGGGTGGTCTCGTCCCGGGTGTCAGCGCGCACCCGGCCGAGCGTCATGGTCGACGGAGCCGGGCGCGCACCGCCGGTCGGGGCGTCCACGGCCGCGGCGGTCTCCTGGTGCGCCCCATCCGCGGCCATGACCTCCCGCGGCACCGCCAACTCATCGCCGCTTGCGGCCGATTCGGACGCTCCGCTCGCTGCGACCGGCTCGGCCCCTCCGGGCGACGCGGACGGTGCGGACGACGCGGAGCCGTTCCGCGCCTCGGGCGGACGCACCACCCAGTCCTCCGACGGCTGCTCAGCAGAAGCATCCCGGACATGGGGCAGCACGGCAGTCAACTCCTCCGCCGGATCAGCCACTTCGGTCACGTGGGTCGCTTGGGCCGCTTGGCCCGCGTCGGCCACCTCGGTCCCGGCAACCGCACCGGCCGGCCCGGCCCCGTCCACCGGGCCCGCCGTGCCACCCTGCGCTTCCCGCTCCGGTCGCTCCGGTCGCTCCGGCGGGCGCACCAGCCAGTCCTCATCGCTGCGGACGTCGGACGTGCCGGAGCCCTCGGCCGGTGTCCCGTCCGCCGGGCCGCCGGTGGGCGGCGCCGTCTGCGGGCCGGTCTCGGCGGACGGTCGTGTGCCCGGACGGCTCCACCACTTCAGCTTCGGCCCGGCGGCCTTACCGTCGTCCATGCTCTCCCCAGAGTTCGCCCGCGTCGTGCGCGGGCCACCACCACCTCGCGGACGCGCCCGCTCAGGGGTGCGCCGCCCCACAGCGATTCAACCAGTTCCGCAGGGGGCCGCGCAGGGGACGGTCGACGGTCAGCGCCGGGCGGGTCCTCCGCCCTCGGCGGAGGGGGCTGCCACGGCCGCGGAGCCGATCAGCGGACGCTTGGGCTCCAGGGGCGGGAGCGCCGGTGAGTTCTTCCGCACCGGGCTGTTGCCGGTCACGGCGGTCAGGGGCGCGAGGTGGTACGCGGTGGCCGGACCGGTCGCGGCTATCAGCGGTGAGAGGCCGAAGCGGCCGGCGGGCGCCGACGGTGCCGAGGCCGTCGCGTAGGGGGCGGGGGGTGTCGTACCGGGGCCGTACAGGGCCATGGCGCTGGGGGCCGGGGCCAGGGGTGGACGGCCGGACGGCTGGCGGCCGCCGGAGCCGGAGTTCCCGGCGGCGTACTCCGCGCCGCGCAGCAGGGAACCGTTGTCGGCGGCGGGGCCGGCGCCGAGCGGGGTGACGGCCGTGCCGCCGCCGTCGACGCGTCCGCCGGGCAGATCGACGGCCGCCTCCAGCGGAAGGGCGCCGCCCAGTGCGAAGGCCGCGAGGGAGACCGCACCGGCCGCCGCGAAGGCGAACCGGCGCCGCTGTGCGGGACGGTCGGCCTCGGGCACCCGGAAGCCGCGGGCACGCGGCTGGGCGGGCAACGCCAGGGCGTGGCCGGAGTGGCCGCCGGGGACATAGCCGAACGCCCCGCCGCCGCGGGCGAACTCACCGCGTCCGAGGGCGCCGCTGCCGAGCCGGCTGCCGGGGCCTTCCTGGTCACCGCCGGGCAGCTGCTGCAGACGTGCCAGCAGACCCTCGGAGGGACCGGGGGGTGCCGCCTGCGCGAACACGTTCTTCAGCCGACGCTGGGCGTCGGCCTCCGCCTTGCACTTACCGCAGGTCGCGAGATGCGCGAGCACCCGCTCGCGCGCGTCATGCCCCAACTCGCCGTCGACCAGGGCCGCAAGGCGGTCGCCGAGATGCTGCTCGGCGGGGGACGGACCGCCGCTGCCGCTCACGCGATTCCGACCTCCTGCGAGGGCACCACGGCCAGCGAGCGCCGCTGCTCGCGCTCTTCGGCGCGGGTGGCCGGGGCACGGTGCTTGAGGGACTTGCGCAGATGGGAGCGGCCGCGGTGGATACGGCTGCGGACCGTGCCGAGCTTGACGCCGAGCGTGGCGGCGATCTCCTCGTAGGACAGCCCCTCGATGTCGCACAGCACCACCGCGGCGCGGAACTCGGGCGCCAGGGTGTCCAGAGCCTGCTGCACATCCGCGTCGAAGTGGGTGTCGTTGAAGTGCTGCTGCGGGGAGGGCTCGCGGCTGGGGAGCCGCTCGGCGGCGTCGTCACCGAGCGCGTCGAAGCGAATACGCTGACGGCGCCGGACCATGTCCAGGAAGAGGTTGGTCGTGATGCGGTGCAGCCAGCCCTCGAAGGTGCCCGGGGTGTACGTCGACAGCGAGCGGAAGACGCGGACGAACACCTCCTGGGTGAGATCCTCGGCGTCGTGTTGATTGCCGGTGAGGCGGTAGGCGAGGCGGTAGACCCGTGCACTGTGGGTGCTGACGATCTCCTCCCAGCTGGGCGGAGTCCACGCCTGCGCATCCGCGTCTGCGGCGAAGGTCGCGGTGGTCGCGGAGTCGGCGGTGGAGGCCCCTCCCATGCCCTTCGGGCCATGGGGGCGGAAACGGTCAGCAGTGTTTGTCACGGATTTCGGCTCGACGAACGACCTCTTCAAGCGCCTCAGCACCCCTCGGTCACCCGCCGCAGCCGCACCTCCCCTGGTGGCTCTGGTGGTGTCCAGTAGAGCCCCTACCATATCCACCTCGCCCGTTAGCTCCGGATAAGCAGTTTTGACCTGCATTTGGCCCTGCTTCTGTTTCTGGTTCGCGTCTCGCGCGGTCGTCACCGTGCATCCCCCCGTCCTCCCGCTACCCCTTCATAACGTCCGGTCCCATCTGCGGGTTCCCGGACGCAGCGGATACAGTCACGGTTGCGTCAACTACGGGGACAGGAGAGGGCCATTACCGGCAACCGGCAGACGAGCCTGGCATTCGCCGAGGCGTACGGCGCCGGGACCATCGACGACAGCGCCGAGGCCGCCCTGCACTGGTCCCGTGACCGTGCGCGGGAAGCCGGTATCCGCACGGTGACCACCGGCACCGGCTCCGCCCTTCGTCTGCTCGCCGCCGCCGTCGACGCCAAAGCGGTCGCCGAGATCGGCACCGGCACGGGCGTGTCGGGCATCTACCTCCTGCACGGCATGCGGCCCGACGGGGTGCTGACCACCGTGGACCTGGAGCCCGAGCGGCAGGGCTTCGCCAAGCAGGCGTTCCGCGCGGCGGGCTTCGCCGGGAACCGCGCCCGCTTCATCCCCGGCCGCGCCCTGGACGTGCTGCCCCGGCTCGCCGACGGCGGGTACGACCTCGTGTACTGCGACGGCGATCTCATGGAGTGCCTGGAGTACCTCGCTGAATCGTTGCGGCTGCTGCGCCCCGGCGGCCTGGTGTGCTTCGAGGGCGTCTTCGCGGACGGCCGTACGGTCGACTCCGCGGTGCAGCCCGCGGAGGTGCTGCGGCTGCGGGAACTACTGCGGGCCGTACGGGAGAGCACGACCCTCGTGCCGTCCCTGTTGCCCGTCGGCGACGGACTGCTCTGCGCGGTCAAGCGCGGTTGACCGCGTCCCCCGCCCGCATGCAAACGGCCCCGGCGGGCGGCGCACCATCACTGCGCGCCACCTGCCGGGGCCGGTGTCATACGGCTGGGGATACCGGGGTCAGCCCCGGGAAACCGCCGGTTGCGCCGCCCTTGTCAGACGGTGACCTTGTCCAGGGCCTCACCCAGGGCCTTGGCTTCGTCGGGGGTCAGCTCGACGACGAGCCGCCCGCCGCCTTCGAGCGGAACACGCATGACGATGCCCCGCCCCTCCTTGGTCACCTCGAGCGGGCCGTCACCCGTCCGCGGCTTCATGGCCGCCATGCTCGTTCCCCTTCCTGAAACCAGCTCATCTCAGCCGACGGCCCGGATAGGCGCGTGTCACCGGCATCGAACACATTGCTTCCAGGCCATTATCCCGCATCGAACGACCCGATGACCAACATCGGGCAGCATCCCTTCGGCAACGCGCTCCCGCAAACCCCCGCAATTCGGAGAGGCGGCTGCAATACTTCTCCGCCCGCCGACCCCCGGCGCGCCCATGATCTTTGATGTACGTCACATGCCGATGCCCGATGATCTCCGGCATCCTGAGCGCTGACTGCCGCTGCCGCGCAGTCCGAGCCGCGACGGAGGGGACTCCCACTATGGCCGACACCGTGCTCTATGACGTGACCGACGGACTCGCCACGATCACGCTCAACCGCCCGGACGCGATGAACGCGCTGAACATCGAGGCGAAGGTCCAGCTGCGGGACACCCTCCAGCAGGCCGCCGCCGATTCCGCCGTACGCGCCGTGCTGCTGACCGCCACCGGGCGCGCCTTCTGCGTCGGGCAGGACCTCAAGGAGCACATCGGCCTGCTGGCCGAGGACCGGGCGACCGGGTCCGGGAAGACCATGAACACCGTGCGTGAGCACTACAACCCCATCGTGACGGCGCTGACCGAGATGCCCAAGCCCGTGGTGGCGGGCGTCAACGGGGTCGCCGCGGGCGCCGGCGCGGGCTTCGCGATGGCCGCCGACTACCGCGTGGTCGCCGACTCCGCCTCGTTCAACACCTCCTTCGCGGGCGTCGCGCTGACCGCCGACTCCGGGATGTCCTGGACCCTGCCGCGGCTGATCGGCCAGGGCCGGGCCGCCGACCTGCTGCTCTTCCCGCGCAACGTCAGCGCCCAGGAGGCGTACGAGCTGGGGATCGCCAACAAGGTCGTACCGGCCGAGGAGCTGGCCTCGGAGGCCGCGGCGGTCGCCCGGCGGCTGGCCCAGGGTCCGACCGCCGCGTATGCCGCGCTCAAGGAGTCGCTGGCCTACGGTGCGGACCACTCGCTCGTCGAGACCCTCGGCAAGGAGGACGAACTGCAGGGCCGGGCCGGGGCGTCGGAGGACCACCGGATCGCGGTCGAGGCGTTCGTGAAGAAGGAGAAGCCGGTCTTCCTGGGGCGCTGACCCGCCCCGGGGCCGTCCCCGCCGGCCGGCCCGGTCAGCCGGCCGCCGCCTCCACGGCCGCCCGGACGTGGCACTCCGCCAGATGGTCGTTGACCAGGCCGCAGGCCTGCATCATCGCGTAGGCGGTGGTCGGGCCGACGAAGCGGAAGCCGCGCTTCTTGAGGTCCTTGGCGAGCGCCGTCGACTCCGGGGTCGTCGGCTGGAGATCGCCGAGGGTGCGCGGCACCGGCCGGTCCGTGCGGTCGGGGGCGTAGGACCAGATCAGCTCGTCGAGTTCGCCGGGGGCCAGCTCCGCGGCGACCCTGGCGTTGTTGATCGTCGCGGCGATCTTGGCGCGGTTGCGGATGATGCCGGGGTCGGCGAGCAGCCGCTCGGCGTCCGCGGCCGTGAACCGGGCCACCTGCGCGATCCGGAACCCGGCGAACGCGGCGCGGAAGCCGGGGCGGCGGCGCAGGATCGTGATCCAGGAGAGGCCGGACTGGAACGCCTCCAGGCTCATCCGCTCGAAGAGGGCGTCGTCCCCGTGGACCGGCAGGCCCCATTCGGTGTCGTGGTAGGCGCGGTAGTCGGCCATCTGCGCCGACTCCATCCCCCAGGGGCAGCGCGGGACGCCGTCCGGTTCGCGGACCACGCCGCTCATGACCGCTCCTCGCCGTCCGCGCTCTTCCCGGGGGCGCCTGGGGCCTCGGGGGCGTCGGCGGATGCCCGGTCGCCGGCCCCGGCCTCCGGCACCGGCCCGAGCACGGGCGGCCCGTCCTGTATCAGCCCCGGGCCGCCCATGGCGGAGGCGTGCGCACCGGCCAGCGCGGCCTCCAGCTCGGCGATCCGGGCGTCCCGCTCGGCGAGTTCGGCGCCGAGGCGGTCCAGGACGTCGTCGACGTCGTTCATGCGATAGCCACGGACGGTCACCGGCAGGCGGACGGCGTCCACATCGGCGCGGGCCACGGCGCGGTCCTCCGGCAGCGGGTCGTGCAGCCGGTCCGGCTCGGAATCCCGCAGCCCCCCGCCGTCACCGCCGCCGACGACCACGAGCGTGACCGCGGCCACCACCACGACCATCGCGATCAGCAAGAACCAGAACACGACCAACTCCCCGGACTATGTGCCTGCACTGATCGTGCCATGCGGGTGTGACAGTTAGGGTCGCTCCCGGACCACGGAGAGGGAGTCAGGGAATGCTGCGGCTGGGGAATCGCGAGTTCGGCGTGCACGAGCCGGTGATCATGGCGATCGTCAACAGGACGCCGGACTCGTTCTACGACCAGGGCGCCACGTTCCGTGACGAGCCCGCCCTCGCCCGGGTGGAACAGGCGGTGGCCGACGGCGCCGCGATCATCGACATCGGCGGGGTCAAGGCCGGTCCCGGCGAGGAGGTGAGCGCCGAGGAGGAGGCCCGCCGCACGGTCGGGTTCGTCGCCGAGGTCCGCAAGCGCTTCCCCGACGTGGTGATCAGCGTGGACACCTGGCGGCACGAGGTCGGCGAGGCGGTCTGCGAGGCGGGCGCTGACCTGCTCAACGACGCCTGGGGCGGCGTCGATCCGCGGCTGGCCGAAGTGGCCGCGCGCTACGACGTCGGCCTCGTGTGCACCCACGCGGGCGGCGCCGAGCCGCGTACCCGGCCGCACCGGGTGACGTACGACGACGTGATGGCCGACATCCTGCGGGTGACGCTCGGACTGGCCGAGCGGGCCGTGGAGTTGGGCGTCCGGCGGGACGCGATCATGATCGATCCGGGGCACGACTTCGGGAAGAACACCCGGCACAGCCTGGAGGCGACCCGTCGGCTGGGCGAGATGGCGGACACGGTTCCCCAAGCTCTCGGCTTCGCTCGAGCAGGGGATACCCCATTGCCGGTGCTGGTCTCGCTGTCCAACAAGGACTTCGTCGGCGAGACGCTCGACCGGCCGGTCAAGGAGCGGGTGCTCGGCACCCTGGCGACCACCGCCGTCTCGGCCTGGCTGGGCGCGCGGGTCTACCGCGTCCACGAGGTCGCCGAGACCCGGCAGGTGCTGGACATGGTGGCCTCCATCGCCGGTCACCGGCCCCCGGCGGTCGCCCGCCGGGGACTGGCCTGAGGGGATCTGGGGCCGGCCCGACGACAGGTCCTAGATCCCGACCTCCTTGGTGACCAGCGCGATCGCCTCGTCCACGTCGTCGCTGAGGTGGAAGAGCTCCAGATCGTGCATCGACGCCTTGCCCTGGGCGATGAGGGTGTCGCGCAGCCAGTCGACCAGCCCGCTCCAGTAGGCCGTGCCGAACAGCACGATCGGGAAGCGGGTGACCTTGCGGGTCTGGACGAGGGTGAGCGCCTCGAAGAGCTCGTCGAGGGTGCCGAGGCCGCCGGGGAGCACCACGAACCCGCGGGCGTACTTCACGAAACACGTCTTGCGGACGAAGAAGTAGCGGAAGTCGACGCCGAGGTTCACGTACTCGTTCATGCCCTGCTCGAAGGGCAGCTCGATGCCCAGGCCCACCGACGTGCCGCCGGCCTCGTTGGCGCCCTTGTTGGCGGCCTCCATGGCACCGGGGCCGCCCCCGGTGATCACCGCGAACCCGGCCTCCACCAGGGCCCGCCCGATCCGCACACCGACGTCGTACTCCTTGGAGTCACGCGGGGTACGGGCCGAGCCGAAGACGCTGACGGCCGGGCCCAGCTCGGCCAGCGCGCCGAAGCCCTCGACGAACTCCGACTGGATGCGCATCACGCGCCAGGGGTCGGTGTGGACCCATTCGGAGGGGCCCTCGGAGTCCAGCAGCCGCTGGTCCGTGGTGCCGGTCTGCACCTGCTCCTGGCGGCGCAGTACGGGACCCAGCCGCTGCTCCTCAGGGACCGGTGCTCCCTCGGGACTGGCCATGTCGTGCTCCCTCCGCTGGCAGATCGTTTGCCGTTTCAGCGTAGATCCGAGGAGGTGAAGAGCAGGGGAATTCCGCGGGGATGCGACCGGTCGGCGGCGGGCCCCGCGGAGGTCAGGCGGTCAGCCAGGCGCGCAGCCGCTCCTCGCAGTGCAGGATGCGGTCGACCTCGACCCGCTCGTCCTTCTTGTGCGCGAGCAGCGAGTAGCCGGGGCCGTAGTTGACGGCCGGGACGCCCAGGGCGCTGAAGCGGGAGACGTCGGTCCAGCCGAACTTGGGCATCGCGGTGCCGCCGACGGCCTCCATGAACGCCTTGGCCGCCGGGTGGGCGAGCCCCGGAAGCGCGCCCGGGGAGTGGTCGTCGATCACGAACTCGTCCACCGGGCAGTCCGCGAAGACCTCCCGGACGTGGGCGATCGCCTCGTCGGGGGTGCGGTCCGGCGCGTAGCGGAAGTTCACGGTGACCGTGCAGGCGTCGGGGATGACGTTGTTGGCGACGCCGCCCTCGACGCGGACGGCGTTGAGGCCCTCGCGGTATTCGAGGCCGTCGATGACCGGGCGGCGCGGCTCGTAGGCGGCGAGCTTCGCCAGGATCGGGGCGGCGGCGTGGATCGCGTTGGCGCCCATCCAGCCGCGGGCGGAGTGGGCGCGCTCGCCGGTGGTGCGCAGCAGGACCCGCAGGGTGCCCTGGCAGCCGCCCTCCACCTGGCCGTCGGAGGGCTCCAGGAGGACGGCGAAGTCCCCGGTGAGCCAGTCGGGGTGGGCGTCGGCGACGTGGCCGAGGCCGTTGAGGTGCGCGGCGACCTCTTCCTGGTCGTAGAAGACGAAGGTCAGGTCGCGGTTGGGCGCCGGGACCGTGGCGGCCATCCGCAGCTGGACGGCGACACCGGACTTCATGTCGCAGGTGCCGCAGCCCCACAGCACGCCGTTCTCGTCCAGCCGGGAGGGGACGTTGCCGGCGATCGGCACGGTGTCGAGGTGTCCGGCGAGCACCACCCGCTCGTCGCGGCCCAGGTGGGTGCGGGCGACGACGTTGTTGCCGTACCGGTCGACGGTCAGGTGCGGGAGCGCGCGCAGGGCGTGCTCGACGGCGTCGGCGAGGTCCTTCTCGTTGCCGCTCTCGGAGGGGAAGTCGACGAGCTGCGCGGTGAGCGCGGCGGCGTCGAGCGACAGGTCGAGGGCGGGGTGGTCTGTGGAGCGCTCCATGAATCCGACCCTATCCGCAGCACTCCAGTACGGTGGGCCCCGTGTCCGCCCCGTCCTCAGCTCCCCGCCGCCGCTCCCGTCTGTGGCGTACCGCGGCGGCCGTGGCCGTACTGATCGGCCTGGCCGGCTATCTCGTGGTGCAGTACGTGACCGGTGGCCCGGGAGCACCGCACTGCACGGTCCGCGCCGAAGGGGACGCGAAGGAGTACGAGCTGTCCCCGGAGCAGGCCGCGAACGCCGCGACGATCTCGGCCGTGGCGTCCTCGCGCGGGCTGTCGGAGCGGGCGGTGACCATCGCGCTGGCGACCGCGATGCAGGAGTCGGGGCTGCGCAACATCGACTTCGGTGACCGGGATTCGGTCGGGCTCTTCCAGCAGCGGCCGTCGCAGGACTGGGGCACCGTGCGGCAGATCATGGACCCGGTCTATTCGGCCGGGGAGTTCTACCGTCACCTGGCGAAGGTGCCCGGCTACTCCCGGCTGCCGCTGACCGTGGCCGCGCAGAAGGTGCAGCGCAGCGGCTACCCGCAGGCCTACGCGAAGCACGAGGCGAACGCCGCACGGCTGACCGGGGCGCTCACCGGCCGCGACCGCGACGCGATGAGCTGCACCGAGAGCAGCCCGGTGGACGGGACGGCGGGCGGCGCCAAGGCGGTGCGGGAGCGGCTGGTGCGGGAGTTCGGCCCCGAGGTGCTGCCGCGGCCGGGCGGCGCCCAGGGCCGCGCCGTGGGCGGCCGGAGCGGCGTGACGATACCGGTGCGGCAGGCCGGCGCGATGGCCGCGGGCGATACCGAACGGCGCGGCTGGGAGCTGGCGATGTGGGCCATGGCGCACTCCGCCGAGCTGCACATCGAACAGATCTCTTACGCCGGCCGGATGTGGACGGCGGACGAGGCGGGGAAGGGCTGGCAACGGAAGCCGGCCGCCTCCGCGGTGGCCGCGCACCACGTTCGTATCATCACCGCGCAGTAGTTTGCCCGGTCGCCCGGAAGGGGCACCGGCAGCAATTCCCTTTTACCCAGGGGCAGTTGGTCAAGCGCGCGGGGAGGGTTCGGTCAATTCCCTTGCGGGCAAAGGGCTGTGACGTTTCCGCGGCGCTTCGGCGCGTGCGCATATTGCCCGCCTTTCGCCAGGGCCGATTATGTGACGCGTTACCAACTCTTTACCGGAGTTCACCGCAACCTTCGGGGTTCTGACGCGGTAGTCAGTGCGTCCGCCAGGCGGACATGGCACATCTGTCAGAAGTACGAGTCCTTCTCCGTAAAAGGAGCACCATGTCCCTCCCCGTTACGCGTCGGATCGCCCGAGCCGCCCTGCTCGTTGCAGCGGGTGCCGCTCCCGTGGTCGCTGCGGCCGGCTCCGCGAGCGCCGCGGAGCTGCCCACCAAGGCACTCGGCGGACTGACGGCGCCCCTGGACTCCCAGAACACCAGCGCGACCCTCGACCACACCGCGCGGGAAGGCGTCGGCCTGGTGAACGCGGCCGGCGGCAAGGCGGCCACCAAGCTCGCCCCGGCGCTCGTCGAGACCGCCGGCCCGGTCGTGAAGAAGGCCATGCCGCTCACCCAGGCCGCCGCCGACAAGGCGGAGAGCGTGGCCCGCCCGATCGCCAAGAAGGGCATCTCGACCAGCACGCTGCCGCTCGACGCGGCCAAGGGACTCGTCGGCTCGCCGCAGGGCCTGCTCGCGCCCGCCAAGGGCCTGCTCGGCGGTCTGCCGCTCGGCGGCCGCTGACCGGCCGCCCGCCCGAACGACGCGCAGGGGCCCGGGGAGTTCGCTCTCCCCGGGCCCCTGCGCGTGTCAGTCGCGGCTCACTCCGCCAGCCGGCGCACGGCGGCGGCCACCCGTTCGTCGGTGGCGGTGAAGGCGATCCGGACGAACCGCTCGCCCGCGGGGCCGTAGAACTCGCCGGGGGCGACCAGGATGCCGCGCTCGGCGAGTGCGCCGACGGTGTCCCAGCAGGGCTCGTCGCGGGTCGCCCAGAGGTAGAGCGAGGCCTCGCTGTGCTCGATGCGGAAGCCGGCCGCCTCGAAGGCCTCGCGCAGCGCGGCGCGGCGGCGGGCGTAGCGCTCCCGCTGCTCGGCGACATGGGCGGTGTCGCCGAGTGCCGCGACGGTGGCGGCCTGGACGGGGGCCCCGATCATCATGCCGCCGTGCTTGCGGATCAGGAGCAGGTCGCCGAGGACCGCGGCGTCGCCGACGAGGAACGCGGAGCGGTAGCCGGCGAGGTTGGAGCGCTTGGAGAGCGAGTGGACCGCGACGATGCCGTCGTGGGAGCCGCCGCAGACGTCCGGGTGCAGCACGGAGACCGGGTCGGCCTCCCAGCCCAGTTCGAGGTAGCACTCGTCGCTGAAGACCAGCACCCCGTGCTCGCGCGCCCAGGCGACGGTGCGGCGCAGCTCGTCGGCGCTCAGCACCCGGCCGGTGGGGTTGGACGGCGAGTTCAGCCAGAGCAGCTTCAGACCGCTGGGGTCCAGCTCCGTGGGGTCGTCGTAGACGACCGGTTCGGCGCCGGCCAGCCGGGCGCCGACCTCGTAGGTCGGGTAGGCCAGCCGGGGGTAGCCGACCTTGTCGCCGGGGCCGAGGCCCAGCTGGGTCGGCAGCCAGGCCACCAGCTCCTTCGAGCCGACGACCGGCAGCACGTTGGTGTGCTCCAGGCCGCGGGCGCCGAGGCGCTCGGCGGCCCAGCCGGTGAGCGCGTCCCGCAGCGCGGCGGTGCCCCACACCGTCGGGTAGCCGGGGCTGTCGGCCGCGGCGGTCAGCGCCTGCTGCACCAGCGCGGGGACCGGGTCCACCGGGGTGCCGACGGACAGGTCGACGAGGCCGTCGGCGTGCGCGGCCGCGGTGGCCTTGTAGGGCTCCAGGCGGTCCCAGGGGAAGACCGGAAGACGGTCGCGGAGCGACGCCGTGAAAGGGCGGTGGTGGGCGACGGGCGGGCGGTCGCGGAGCGACGCGCGGGGGGATTCGGGCCGGGGAGACGATGCTGCGCCCACGGTGCTCACTTTCTCGGGTGGTGCGGGGCCGTCGGCACGAACGCGTCGGTCCCGTACGGCGGCAGGCCGTACGGGACCGGGGCGGCGCCGTGCGACCTCCCGTGGCTGACACTGGAGGTGCCCCCCACGACATGGGAGCAAGAGGGAGCGGGCAGGCTCCCCCTTGGTCCTCGGGTCGTTACTGGTTCTGCGGCGGCAGTTCCGCGATGAAGGGGTGGTCGCGCTCGATCAGACCGAGCTTGCTGGCGCCACCGGGCGAACCGAGCTCGTCGAAGAACTCCACATTCGCCTTGTAGTAGTCCTTCCACTCCTCCGGGGTGTCGTCCTCGTAGAAGATCGCCTCGACCGGGCAGACCGGTTCGCAGGCACCACAGTCGACGCATTCGTCCGGGTGGATGTACAAGGACCGGGAGCCCTCGTAGATGCAGTCGACCGGGCACTCCTCGATGCACGCCTTGTCCTTGACGTCGACACAAGGCTGCGCGATGACGTAGGTCACGCTGTCGTTCCTCCTCGGTAGGGCCGGCGGTCCGATTGGCAGTACCGCCGCTGGGCGCGCGGGAGCGCGGCGTCGTCGATGCCCGCCATCTAGTATCTCCGTTCCCGGGCGCGAGACGAACAAGAGGGGCGGTTTGAGCGATGGAATTCCTGGCCGGCGGGCGCGCGGAGGTCCGTATCACCCGTGCTGACGTGGGCAAAAGGGTATCCGTCCGGCGTCTGACCGGGGATGGCGCGGGTGGTCCGGCGTTCACCGACGCGGTCGGCGTTCTCACATCCTGGGATCAAGGTGTGCTGAGCATCACACGGCGCAACGGGGAGATCGTCGCGGTCGAGGAGTCGGCACTGGTGGCCGCGAAGGTCGTGCCCGACCGCCCGGCCACCGCCCGGCACGGGGGCGCGCGGCCCTCCTCGGGGGAGCCGTCCCGCCGGCGGGGCCCCTCGGCCACCGTCCGCGAACTGCAGACCGTCGCGGCCCGCGGCTGGCCCGCCGTGGAGACGGCACGTCTCGGGGAGTGGACGCTGCGGGCCTCCGGCGGGTTCACCCGGCGTGCGAACTCCGTCCTGCCGCTCGGCGACCCCGGTGTCCCGCTGGGAACCGCTCTGGAGCGGGTCGGCCAGTGGTATGACGCGCGGGGTCTGCGGCCGACGATCATGGTCGCCACGGGGCCGGACGGCGGCGGCGCGGAGCTGGCCGCCGAGCTGGCCGAGCGCGGGTGGACCGACGAGGCGCACACCAGGATCAGGATCGCGGCGCTGGCGCCGCTCGCCGACACCGAGATCCCCGCCGGTTCCGCCGGGGGCGCCGCGCCCCGCGTCGTCCTGTCCCGGGAGCCCGGCGCGGACTGGCTGGCCCTCTACAACCGGACCGGTGAGGCCGGTCTGTCGCCGGAGGCGGCCCGAAGCGCCCTGCGGGTGCTGACCGGCGGGCCCTCGGTGTGGTTCGCGACGGTGGCCGGTCCGGACGGCGGGACGGCGGCGATCGGACGGCTGGCCGTCGACGGGCGCTGGGCGGGCTTCGCCGCGGTGGAGGTGGCCCCGGCCGCGCGGCGGCAGGGCCTGGCCACGGCGGTGATGGCGACGCTCGCCGAACGGGCCCTGGAGGAGGGCGCCTCGGCCGCGTATCTGCAGGTCGAGGCGGACAACGCGGGCGCGCTCGGGTTCTACGACCGGCTCGGCTTCACCGACCACCACGGCTGTCACTACCGGCGGGCGCTGCCCGTCGGCCGGCGCTGAACGGGTATCCCACGCCATGTCCCAGGAACCCGAGTCCCCGGAGCCCGAGCCGCAGCAGGGCGACGCCCGCGGCGCGCGGCGGCAGCGGTTCGCCGAGGCCGCGCGGGCCGAGCGGCCCGATCTGGCGCTGCTGTGCCTGCTGATCGGCGAGGAGGCCGATCCCGCGCTGGACGAGGCGGGCCGCGACGCGGTCCAGATCGAGCTGGACCGGCTGGCCGGACTGCTCCCCTACGCTCCCGCGGGCGGCCCCGGCGCCTGGGCCCGTAACCTCGCCGAGCTGCTCGGCACCCGGTGCGGCTTCGGCGGCTCGCCCACCGACTACCGGCGGCTGGAGTCGTCGCTGCTGCACGAGGTGCTGCGGCGGCGCCGGGGCCTGCCGATCCTGCTGTCGGTGGTGTGGATGGAGGTCGCCCGGCGGGCCGGTGCCCCGGTGTACGGGGTGGCGCTGCCCGGGCACTTCGTCGTCGGCTTCGGCGATCCCGCCGGACGGCATGTGCTCGCCGATCCGTTCGCGGGCGGCCGGCTGCTCACCGACGAGGACGCGGAGCTGCTGGTCACGGGGGCGACCGGGGAGCCGCTGAGCGCGCGGATGACGCGGCCCGCCGATCCGCTGGAGATCGTGCTGCGGATGCTCAACAACATCCGGGCCTGGGCGCAGGCCCGCCCGGAGCACAGCGCGGTGCAGCTGTGGGCGCTGGAGCTGTCGCTGCTGCTGCCGAGCCATCCGGCGCGGCTGCGCCAGGAGCGGGCCCAGCTCCTCGTCGAGCGCGGGGAGTTCCTCGACGGGGCGGCCGAGCTGGAGGAGTACGCGCGGGTGGTGGAGGCGGTCGATCCGGCCGCGGCGAAGGCGCTCCGGCGTCAGGCCGCGGCGGCGCGGGCCATGCTCAACTGACCGTCGGGGTCGGGGTGTGTCCGGCGCCGGACGACCAGCGCGGTGGCGTCGTCCTTGAGGCTGCCGTGGGTGAAGTCCTCCAGATCGGCGCGGAGGGTGCGGGCCAGGTCGGGGGGCTCCAGGTCCGTCCACCGGGCGAGCCGCTCGGCGAGCGGGTAGAACGTGCCGTCCGTGCCGCGTGCCTCGGTCACCCCGTCCGTGCACAGCACGATCCAGTCGTCGGGCTCGGGGTGCACCCGGACGCCGTGGCGGGGTTCGCCGCTGAGCGCGCCCAGGCCGAGCGGCAGCGCGCCCTCGCCGTCCCGGCGTTCGTGGACCTCGCCGTGCCGCACCAGGTAGTACGGGATGTGGCCGCAGGACAGTACCCGGCCCTCCGTCACCCCGTCCGCCCCGCGCAGCTCCAGCAGCAGCGCGGTCACGAAGCGCTCGTCGGTGCCCTCCTCGGCGGAGCGGGTGTTGTAGCGGGCCAGCGCCTGCTCCATGCGCCCGGCCACCGACTCCAGTGACTCCTGGTACTGCGCGGCCTCCCGGAACGACGCCAGCACCTCCAGGCCCGCGCCGATCGCCGGCATGCCCTTGCCCTGGACGTCGCCGATCATCAGCCGCATGCCGTGCGGCGTGTCGATGGCCTCGTAGATGTCCCCGCCGACCCGGGCGCCCTCCTCGGCGGAGACGTAGAAGCCGTACGCCTCGATCTGCCCGGCGCCGATCGGCAGCTCGCGCAGCATCGCCCGCTGGACGGTGTCGGCCACCAGGCTCGTCCGGGCGTGCAGCGCCTCCCGCTGGAGCCGGGTGCGGCACAGCGTCAGGGAGAAGGCGGCCACCAGGAAGACACCGAAGATGCCGACGACCCGGCTTGCCAGGCCCCAGTCGGGCACGGTGAAGATGTCGACGTAGGTCAGGCACACCACGAAGACGGCCGCGACCGCGACCGTCTGCCGGAACGGGCAGCGCAGCGCGGCGTACAGCGGAGCGATGCCCATGAAGGCCGAGACATGCAGCTCCGGTCCGGTCGTGGAGTCCAGCAGGGTGACGACGAGGATCGCGAGAATCAGCAGCACGGGAGCCAGGCGGCGGCTCTCCGTGGGTCGGTCGGCGGCCATCACCCTTCCAGCCTGCGGGAAACCGACCGGCGCCGCACCGGGGGAGGCCGGCCCGCGCGCCGCCCCCGCAGGCGAGAGGCCCCCGGGGGCGTCCCGGTCAAGCCGGGACGACGCCCTGTGGGGGCCTCTCACCTGCGGTTTCGCGGTGCGGCGGTCAGTTTCCGTCGGTGGCGATGGTCTGGACCCGCTGGGCCGGGCCGGTGCCGAGCAGCGCCTTGCCGACGGCGCTCGCCACCTCCTCGACGCTGACCGGGTGCTTGGAGCCGTCGCCCTTGGTGACCAGGACGCCGTTGAAGGTGTCGCCGTACAGCGCCTTGAGGGCCGGCCGGTCGTAGTACGGCACCAGGGCGCCGTTGACGATCTTGAACGACAGGAACTTCGGGATGGACTTCTGCGGGCTGAAGGAGACCGTGTGCGCCGCGTCCGTGCGGACCGTCACCAGGCCGGACATCGCGGGCTCGGCGAACTGCTTCATCGCCCGGTCCACCGCGGCCTTGGTCACCTTCGGCTGCTGGGTGCCGGCGGCCAGCACCACGGGGGCGTCGGTGCCGGTGGCGGCGCGCTTGCGGTAGGCGTCGGCGACCTTCTTCTTGGACGTAGCGACGTCGATCGCCTTGTGGGGCGCGCCGTAGTGGGGCACCGCCTTGCCGTTCTCGAAGGTGATCCCGCCGTCCGCGGCGGCGCCCCCGGGTCCGGTGGCGTTCTCCAGGGCGATCTGCAGCTTCTCGTCGTCGACGACGACCGCGGGGTCGGCCGTGCGGTGCACGCCGAACAGCGAGCCGATGACGGAGACCGGGTTGTAGTCCCGGCCGGCCGCCCTGCGCACCGTCGCCTGCGGGTCGATGTCCAGGCCCGCCCGGGAGGGCCGGAGGCTCGTGGACTTGCCGTCGACGGTGAGCTTGAGCGGTGCGGTGCGGCTGTCCCTGAGCGCCGTCTCCAGCTTCTTGACGGCCTCTTCCTTGCTGGCGCCGCCGATGTCGACGCCGAGCGCGGTGGTGCCGTTGGGCACGTCGGCGTGGTCGAGGAGCAGCCCGGCGCCGTAGGCGACACCGGCCAGCACCACGACGGCGACACCCATGAGAACGAGCTTGTTGCGGCCCTTCTTGGGCGGGTTGATCGGCTCGGGGATCTTGGGCCGCGGCTTGGGGGCGGCGCTGTCGCCCGCACCGGCCGGGGCGGCCGGGAAGGGGGACGGCGAGGACGGCTTCTCGGTCCCGGGGACCTTCGGGATGCCGCTGACCAGCGTGTCGCCGGACACCCGGTCACGGCCGCCGGAGGCGCCGCCCTGGGGGCCCTTCGGTCCGCGCGGCCCCTTCGGGGCGCCGGGGCCGGTGCCCTGGGGGCCGCCGGGCAGGCCGCCCGTGATGCCGCCGCCGCTGCCCGGTCCGGTGAGCGGTGCGGGCGGCTGCGGGGTCAGCTCCGCGGTGTCGTCGATCCGGGGCGTGCCGCCGGCTCCGGGGTCGCTGAAGCCGGGCGGGAGGTTGAGCGCGGAGGTGCCGCGGGCCGGTCCGGTGGTCGGACCGCTCGGGCCGGCGCCGGGGGTGTCGAACGGGCTGTGGTCCCGGGCGGGCGCGCCGGCGCCGTCGAACGGCGAGGCGCCGCCGGGCGCGGCACCGTCGAAGGGCGAGGCGCCGCTCCGCGGACCGCCGTCGAACGGCGTGGGGTCGCCCGTCCGGGCGCCGCCGTCGAACGGCGAGGCGGCGCCGTCCTTCTTCGGGGCCGGGCTGTCGGAGAAGTACGGCAGGTCGGGGCGCTGCGGCGCACCGGTGTTGCCGGACGGACCGCCCGGCGGGGTCGTCCCGCCGGGGGCGGGCGGCACCGCGTGCGAGCCGGTGGACGAGGACGAGCCGCCGGCCCCGCCCTGCGGCTTGCGCGGGGCGAACCAGTCGCTGGTCTTCTCGGTCTGGCCGGTCTTCGCGGGCCGGCCGCCCGTGGGTGCGTCGTCCGCCGGGGCGTCGGGCCGGGGCGTGTTCGCCGTCCGTTCCGCGTTCCGCTCACCGCCGCGGGGCGTGCTCCGGGAACCGGCGGAGCCGCCGGAACCAGCCGATCCGCTCATGCCGGACTCCTCACCGACGGGCTTGCGCACGACGACCGGCGGGATGGGGCGCGACCCCGGAATGTTGATCTTGATCCGCGTCGTCAGCGTGGTCTCGGTCTTGGGCTCCTCCGGGTGCTCCGCGGCACCGGGCGCCGGCTCGCCGGTCTCTCCCCTGGGCG
Source organism: Streptomyces sp. NPDC001219 (assembly GCF_053597915.1). Taxonomy (NCBI): domain Bacteria; kingdom Bacillati; phylum Actinomycetota; class Actinomycetes; order Kitasatosporales; family Streptomycetaceae; genus Streptomyces; species Streptomyces sp. NPDC001219. The sequence continues at coordinate 57,986 of NZ_JBSFJF010000027.1, forward strand.
AGCCGTAGGGCGGCGTCCCGGACGGGTACGCGGCTCCGCCACGGCCCTGGGGGCCGGAGGACGAACTGTCAGATTCACGACTCAAAGCAGGTTCTCCCGGTTGGCTCCGCCGCTCGTCAGAGATGATCCCCGGCCACAGGCCGGGAGGTGCCCCCAGGGCGGCGCGACGGCGCGCACCACCATACTGTCCGCCGCGGGCGGCCACCCCGGGAGCGTACGAACACCGCCGCCACGGGCGAACCCCCGGTACCCGGTCGGTTCACCCGGACCGGCGCGGCATCCGTCCCGGTATGGGCCACGTCATCCGCCAACTCGGCCGTGCCGGACGCCCATCGGGCGCAGCTGCCGCGCGGTGGCGCAGATCACAGCGACCACGATGCCGCCCAGCAGGAAGATGTACGAGCCGAGTCCCGCGCCGAAGAGGAAGTCGCCTTCCGGCCGGACGTTGCTGAGCAGCAGGAACACCGTCACCAGCCAGGCCGCGCCGGGCACCAGCACGCCCGCGGAGGTACCGGTCGCCCGGGCGCCCCCGTAGAAGAGCCCGACGACGCCGCCCAGCGCCAGCGCCAGACCGCCGGGAAACCAGGCCGCCTGCACCAGTGTTCCGGCCCCGGCCACCAGGACGCCCGCGACCAGGAGCAGCACGTATATACCGATCCGTCCCACCGTCAGCGGTGCGGCCGACACGGCACCGGCCACCGGCGGCACCGGAGCGCCGGACCGCGCACCGGGCGTCGCGCCCGAGCCCGCCCGCGAGCGCTTCCCGTTGCCGGAGGCCGCGCCGCCGTTTCCCTCACCGGCGGTCCCGCCGCCCTTCGCCGCACTCATTCCGCCGCCTCCTCGATCCGGGCACTTTCCTCCATACCCGTCATATCGCCGATACCCGCGAAGAGATCGTCCTCCCGGACGCCGTCCGCGGCACCCCGGGCGCCGTGCACCAGCCGATAGTGCTCCGTGCCGAACAGCGGCTGGCCCAAGTCGTTGGAGAGCGCGAAGAACGGCCCGTCCACCGCGATCTGGGTGTAGTGCGCCCGCATCGCCGCGGCCTTCGCCGCCGCGTACTCAGGGTCGCCGGTGAGGGACGCCGCGACCTCGGAGTCCGGCACCACCCCGGGCACGTCGTCGACGGCGGCCACGCCGGGGAAGCTGTGCCCGGCCGCGCGCAGCCGCGCGAAACCCTCCTCGACCACCGAGCGGGGGTTGCAGTTCCAGTAGATCTTCCCGACCTCGTGCGCCGGGCCCAGCTCCGGCCGGAAGCCGGCGCGGGCGGCGAGTTCGGCACCGCGCATGGCGACCCGGTGCGCCTGGATGTGGTCGGGGTGGCCGTAGCCGCCGTTCGGGTCATAGGTGACCAGGACCTGCGGCCGGACCTCGCGGATCACCGCCACCAGATGCCCGGCCGCCTCGTCGAGCGGGGCCTGCCAGAAGGCGTCCGGCCGGTCGTTCTGGGGGGCGCCCATCATCCCGGAGTCCCGGTAGCGGCCCGGTCCGCCGAGGAAGCGGTGGTCGGTGACGCCCAGGGCCGCCATCGCGGCCGCCAGCTCGTCCGCGCGGTACGGGCCGAGGGTGTCGGCACGGTCCGGCGCGAGCTGGGCCAGCTCGGGCGGGATGACCTCGCCCTCCTCGCCGAGGGTGCAGGTCACCAGGGTGACCAGCGCGCCCTCGGCCGCGTACTTGGCCATGGTCACGCCGTTGTTGATCGACTCGTCGTCGGGGTGCGCATGCACCAGCAGCAGCCGCCGGGAAAAGGCGGCGGGTGCGGCGCTCCCCTCGGCGGGCGGCTGCGGGGGACGGGCGGGCTGATCGGTCATACCGACAGCCTACGAGCCGCCGGCTCCCCCGCCCGCAGGCGATCCCGGCCGCCGCCGGTGCACCCGGCCGGGAGGCGGGCGCACGGCGGACGGGTCCGGCCGGCGGCGGCTCAGAACTTGATGTTCCCGAGCATGCCGGCCACGTTCGTCGTCAGCTGCTTGATCGTCGGGGCGATGGACGAGCTGGCCAGATAGAAGCCCAGCAGCATGCAGACCAGGGCATGCGGGGCCTTCAGTCCAGACTTCTTGACAAGCAAGAAGACGATGATCGCCAGCAGCACCACCGCCGAAATCGAGAGTGCCACGGCGGCTCACCTCCAAGTACTCACGGTCCGGACAGAGTTGAGGGTGCCCGAGCCGTCCTCACGACCCGCGCACCCGGGTATGCCAAGGGCTCTTTACCCCGTACCCACGACACCCAAGGGATCATAACTTTCCGCGCTAGCGCATAAGTCGGAGCACGGAAGCAGAGCGGGGGCGCACATGATCTTCACGAGTGCGACCAGGGTGAGCCGTTCCTCCCCCCGGGGGCCGGCTGACGGGATTTCCTGGCCCGGCCCCGAGCGGCGGGACAGCCCTTAGGCTCGGCACCATGACCGGACAGCCTTCGTTCCCGCGGCAGTACGCCCGTACGCAGCGCTTCACCCTGGGTGCGCCGCGCAGCTACGCCCTCTCCCCCGACGGCACGCGCGTCGTCTTCCTCCGCTCCGGTGCGGGCACCGACCGCAGTCAGCAGTTGTGGGTGCTCGACCTGGAGGAGGGACGGGAGTTCCCGGCCGCCGATCCGCAGGCCCTGTTGGCCGGCGCGGACGAGGAGCTTCCCCCGCAGGAGCGGGCCCGCCGCGAGCGCAGCCGGGAGAGTTCGGCGGGCATCGTCGGCTACGCGACGGACTCCGCGGTGGAGTTGGCGGCGTTCACGCTGTCCGGCCGGCTGTTCGTCTCCGAGCTGCGGGCCGGCACCACCCGGGAACTGCCGGTCCACGGACCGGTGGTGGACCCCCGGCCGTCGCCGGACGGCCGGCAGGTGGCCTTCGTGGCGGACGGCCGGCTGCGGGTGGTGGCGGTGGACGGCGCCACGACGTCGGACGGGGACGGCGGTCCGGCGGCCGGCGGGCGGACGGACCGGGTGCTGGCCGATCCCGACGGGCCCGAAGTGACCTGGGGGCTCGCGGAGTTCATCGCGGCCGAGGAGATGGGGCGCTACCGGGGATTCTGGTGGTCGCCGGAGAGCGACGCGGTGCTGGCCGCCCGGGTCGACGAGGCGCCGGTGCAGCGCTGGTGGATCTCCGACCCCGCCCATCCGGACCGGGAGCCCGCCCGGGTCGCGTACCCGGCGGCGGGCACCCGCAACGCCGTGGTCACCCTCACCCTGTTCGGCCTGGACGGCAGCCGCACCGACATCGACTGGGACACCGAGCGCTACCCCTATCTCGCCCGCGTCCACTGGTCGGCGGCCGGGCCGCCGCTGCTGCTCGTCCAGGCCCGCGACCAGCGCGACCAGCGCTATCTGACCGTGGACACGACGACCGGCGCGACCCGGACGGTGCACGAGGACGAGGACGAGGCCTGGGTCGAGCCGTTCCCCGGGGTGCCGGCCTGGACGCCGGACGGCCGGCTGGTGCGGATCGCCGACGAGGGCGGCGCGCGCAAGCTGTTCGTCGGCGACCGCCCGCTGACCGGGGCGCCGCTGCACGTCCGGGCCGTCCTGGACATCGGCGAGGACGACGTCCTCTTCTCCGCCAGCGGCACGGACATGCACGACATCGGCGTCTACCGCGCCTGGTTCCGCGGCAGCGGCGACCAGGGCGGCTGGGAACGGGTGGGCGAGCGGCCGTACCCGACGGTGTCCTCCGCAGTGCGCGGCGGTGCGCTGACCGTGCTGTCCCAGGCGTCGCTGGAGCGGCCCGGCACCCGGGTGGAGGTGGTGCGGACGGACGGCGACGGCGGTGAGAAGACGGTCGCCACGATCGGTTCACACGCCGAGGAGCCGTCCCTGACCGCGCGCCCCCGGCTCGTCCTGGCCGGGGAACGGCAGATTCCGTGTGCGGTGCTGCTGCCCGGCGACTACCGGGAGGGCGACGGTCCGCTGCCCGTACTGCTGGACCCGTACGGCGGTCCGCACGGCCAGCGGGTGGTCGCCGCGCACCACGCCCATCTGACCTCCCAGTGGTTCGCCGACCAGGGGTTCGCGGTGATCGTCGCGGACGGCCGGGGCACTCCGGGCCGCTCCCCCTCCTGGGAGAAGTCGGTCTCCCGGCGGCTCGCGGAGTACGCGCTGGACGACCAGGTCCACGCCCTCCAGGCGCTGGCCGAATCCTTTCCCCTCGACATGGAGCGGGTGGCCATCCGCGGCTGGTCCTTCGGCGGCTATCTCGCCGGGCTCGCCGCGCTGCGCCGGCCCGATGTCTTCCACGCGGCCGTGGTGGGCGCGCCGGTGACCGATCTGCGGCTGTACGACACCCACTACCAGGAGCGCTACCTCGGTCACCCGGGCGAGGAACCGGCGGTCTACGCGGCGAACTCGCTGATCACGGACGAGGGGCTGTCCGGAGCACGGGAGCCGCACCGCCCGATGCTGATCGTGCACGGCCTCGCGGACGACAACGTGGTGGTGGCCCACGCGCTGCGGCTGTCCTCGGCGCTGCTGGCGGCGGGCCGCCCGCACGAGGTGCTGCCGCTGTCCGGGGTGACACACATGGCCTCACAGGAGCAGGTGGCCGAAAACCTGCTCCTGCTCCAAGTCGACTTCCTCAAGCGGTCGCTGGGGATGCGGGACTGACCGGGGGGCGGCTGCGGGAATACCCTCCGCCGCCGCCTCGTTGTGGCTCCGCAGGGGGCACCCGCACCCCCTACGGGATCTGTTCGCCCGCCCCTTAAGCCCCCGGCCCCCGCCCCGCCGCGGCTCACCAGCCCGGCGGGAGCCTGGACGGCGGGGGCGGGGCGTGCGGCGGGCGGGCCTCGCCCGGGGCGCCGCCGTACGCCAGCACCGCCTCCGGGACGGCCGCCGGGACGCCGGGCCGGGCGGCCGCGATCAGCACGGCCAGGCCGGCGGCCGCCACGAAGGCCGCCGTGCCCACTTCCAGCCGGGCCGGGGCGGGCAGCGCGGCGAAGCGGCCCAGCTTGCCGGTGTGCAGGGCGAACGCGAGCGCCACGCCCCCGTGCGCACAGAGCAGGGCCGCGGCCGTCAGCGCCGCCGGCCGGGCCCACGCCGCCCGGCGCAGCGCGGCGGCCGCCGCCGTCAGGGCCAGCAGCGCGAGCGCCAGCGCCTGCCAGTGCACCGGGGGCTGGAGCAGCGCACGGAAGACGGAGGCATCGCCGAACAGCCCCTTGCCGTAGAGGTCCCCGCCGAGCCGCGCCCACCAGTGGAGCTCCCAGCCGGCGACGGCCAGTCCGGCGGTCCCCAGGAGGACGGCGGCGGTGACGGCCGGCCCCTTGAACGGCCTGCCGGGCGCCTCGGGGGCCGCCCCCGGCGGCACCGCGCGGACCACTCCGTACGCCGAGGTCACGGGCCGCGGCAGCGCGTGCGCACCGCGTGCCGTGGAGTCGTCCGGCCGCCGGCCCCGCACGCTCACCACGAGCAGGGCGACCGCCAGCGCGAGTTGGGTCAGAGCGGTCAGCCGTGCCCGCGCCGTGAGACCGCTGTCCAGTCCCTGGAGCCAGCCCGCGCCCAGCGTCCACACCAGCGGGGTCCGCAGCAGTGCGGTGGCGGCGGCCAGGGAGAGCAGCGCGCCGGTGGCCACGGCCGAGGAGACCGCGGTGCGCAGGACGGCGACGGCGGCGACGAGTGCACCGAGCACCAGCAGCGGGTCCAGCGCCGTGGTGGCCCAGGCGGTGAACTCCCGTGGCCGGGGCGTCTCCCCGAGCCAGAACCGGCCCATGTCCGCGGCCTGTTGGGCGATCGTCAGGTCCCGGATGATCCAGAGCGCGCTGAGCAGCGCGAGCAGCAGGCAGACCAGCGCGCCGAGACCGCGCGCGCCGCGGGTGAGAACGCTGTCCCGCACTGTGGACACGGCTCGCCCCCCGTCCGTGTCGTAGTACCCGAGTCGTCCGCGGCACCCCGCACGGGAGGTGCCTTCCGCAGGTCTACTCCAGTCCTGGCCCGGGGACAACAGAGCCGTTCCGGACGACGGGTGAAACCCGGACAAAGCAGCAACCGGCCGGGGCGCCGCCTGACGCCCCGGCCGGTCTACGGCACCCGCACGGCCGTACGTTGTTCATCATGGCGCGTCCGTATATCGGTGTTGCGACAGTGAAGTTGCCTTCATGTTAAAGAAGTTGATGCCGATATGTCCCCCATGCCGCATATCACGCCCTCCTGTCAAGCACGCCCGGGAGACGATCTGCGCAATCTTCGCTCAAGAAGTAGACGACCTGTTCACGAGCACACCCGATCCCCTTGACTCCGCCATAAATCACTTGCGAAAGTCCGCTCATCCAGCGGTGCGACCAGGTGCCGCTTCACGTTCCAAGAGAACTCGGCGCGGGGGCACTTCGCGATGACTAGTCCATCCCAGACCGCGGCCAGCGAGTCCGTTTCGCAAGGACTTGGGCCCGAGGGTCTGAAGAAGGAAAAGAAGGGCAAGGGCGGTGAACTCGTCGGCCGGTCCCCCGGCCAATTGATGTGGATGCGCTTCAAGCGCGACCGCACCGGTGTGGTGTGCGCGATCGTCGTTCTCGCGTTCTTCGTCATCGCGGCGCTGGCCCCGGTGATCGGAGCGCTGTACGGGAAGAACCCGTACACCCTCTACGGCAACGACAACTTCGACCTGCTGGACGAGTTCGGCTATCCGGTGGGTCCCAACGGCGGTATCTCCGGCGACTTCTGGTTCGGTATCGAACCCTCGCTGGGGCGTGACCTGTTCACCCAGCTGCTGTACGGCATCCGGACCTCGCTGGGCATCTCCGTGGCGGTGACCCTGCTGGTGGTCGTCACCGGCACCATCCTCGGTGTCACCGCGGGCTACGTGGGCGGCAGGACCGACTACTGGCTCGGCCGGATCATCGACTTCCTGCTCGCCTTCCCCAGCCAGCTGACGTTCGTGGCGTTCATGCCCGTCGTCGTCGCGATCTTCGTGCCGCCGTCGGACGAGACCCCCACCTACGTACGCGTCGTGGCGCTGATCCTCGTGCAGTGGGCGCTGGGCTGGATGGGTCTGGCCCGACTGCTGCGCGGCCAGGTGCTGTCGCTGCGGGAGCGGGAGTTCGTCGAGGCCGCGAAGATCACCGGTGCGTCCCCCTGGCGGATCATCCGCAAGGAGCTGCTGCCCAATGTGGTGACGCCGATCCTGGTGCAGAGCACCTACATGCTCCCGCTGTTCGTCACGGCGGAGGCCGGCCTGTCCTACCTGGGCGTCGGCATCATGGAGCCGACTCCGGACTGGGGGCGGCTGTTCCACACGGCCGGCATGGTCTACGAGAACGACCCGACCTTCCTGGTCTTCCCCGGTGCCGCGATGGTGATCTTCGTGCTGTGCTTCAACCTGCTCGGGGACTCGGTCCGGGACGCCTTCGACCCCAAGTCAGGGCGTTGATCGACCTCTTGAAGGGGGTTGCTGTCACCCCCGCGCCGGGCTCTGACCGGATGCGTCCGACAGCACATCTGGACACCAACTGACAGGCAGGTGCTTGGACCCAATGAACGCTCAATCTACGCGCAGAGCACGCGCGGTGATCGTGGCCCTGGCGGCCGGTTCACTCGCGCTCACCGGTTGCAGCAGCGGCGGCAGCAACGGCAAGGACAACGCCCAGACGGACAAGGACGCCGCCTCGCAGTCGAAGGCGGTGCCGCTCGGCACGGCCGCGGACTCCACCGGCCCGGCGGTCGCGGTCAAGGGCGCCAAGTCCGGCGGCACCATCCGTGTCTTCCAGCGGGACAGCTTCAACCACCTCGACCCGGGGCAGATGTACGTCAGCGACATGAAGGCGCTGTCGCAGCTGATCTTCCGCGGTCTGACCAGCCTCAAGCAGGACGACCAGGGCAAGGAGAAGGTGGTCGGCGACCTCGCCACCGACTCCGGCCAGATGTCCGACGGCGGCAAGACCTGGAAGTACACGCTCAAGGACGGGATCAAGTTCGAGGACGGCAAGCCGATCACCTCGAAGGACATCCGCCACACCATCGAGCGCACGTACGCCAAGTTCATCACGGACGGTCCCACCTACGTCCAGACCTGGCTGTCCGGTGCGGGCACCACGTACCGCAAGGCGTTGCCGGAGGGCCCGTACAAGGGTGACCACCTGCCCAAGAGCGTGCTGGACACCCCGGACGACAAGACCATCGTCTTCCACTTCAAGCAGCCGCAGTCGCAGCTGCCGTACGCGCTGACCATGCCGGGCTACAGCGTGGTCCCCGAGGGCTCGAAGGACACCAAGGACAACTACGACGTCGCGCCCGTCTGCTCGGGTCCGTACAAGATCGCGTCCTTCAAGTCGGGCAAGTCCATGAAGCTGGTGCGCAACACCAACTGGGACGCGAAGACCGACCCGATGCGGCACCAGTACCCCGACGGGTACGACCTCACCTTCAACCACCAGGCCTCGGACTCCACGAAGCGCCTGATGGCCGACCAGGGCGAGTCCAAGAACGCGATCAGCCTCACCAACGCGGTGGAGCCGACGCAGACCAAGCAGGTGCTGGACAACGAGAGCGCCAGCAAGCGCCTGGTGCAGGGCTACCAGCCCTACGTCTGGCAGATGAACTTCAACATGGACCGCATCAAGGACAAGCGGATTCGTGACGCGATCACCTACGCCCTGCCGAACGGCCAGATCGTCCGGGTCAACGGCGGCAGCTACGGCGGTGAGATCGCGGGTGGTCTGCTCGCCCCGACCGTCGCGGGCTACAAGAAGGGCTACGACCCCTACGGCAAGCTGAAGCACCCCAACGGTGAGCCGGAGAAGGCCAAGAAGCTCCTCAAGGAGGCCGGTGCGACGGGCAAGAAGCTCGTCTACGCCTACTCCAACACCGAGGCGCGCCAGAAGGAAGCCGTCGTCATCGAGGACGCGCTGACCAAGGCCGGCTTCAACGTGCAGAAGAAGGAGGTCGACGCCGCCTCCTGGTACGAGCAGATGGGCAAGGTCAAGAACGGCTTCGACATCTACATGACCGGCTGGGGCCAGGACTGGGCCGACCCGTCCACCGTGATCCCGCCGTCCTACGACGGCACCCAGATCCAGGACGGCGCTGCCAACTACTCGCACGTCAACGACAAGCACGTGAACTCCGAGATCGCCCGTATCTCGAAGATCACGGACGTCAACAAGTCGACCGCCGAGTGGCAGAAGCTGCACCAGTACATCGTGGAGAAGGTCAACCCGGCCGCGCCGGTCTTCTACACCAAGATGCTCCAGCTCTACGGCTCGAACATCGGCGGCGCCCGGTACAACACCGACGTCAGCTACCTCGACCCGAACACGCTGTTCCTCAAGAAGTAAGCACCTGCGAAGGCAGTCCGGAGAGCGCGCGCACGGCGGGGCGCGCGCCCTCCGGGGCCTTTCCCGCCACCCCTCACCCCACTGCCGCCGCCGTCCTGAGAGCAGCGAACTGTCATGCTTCAATTCCTATTTCGCCGGACGTTCGGCGCGGTCATCACCCTGGTCCTGCTGAGCGCCTTCACCTTCTTCGTGTTCTTCGCCGTGGGCGACCCCGCCCTGATGGCGTGCGGTAAGAACTGCACCGCTGACAACGTCGCCCTGATCCACCAGAACCTCGGGCTCGACAAGCCGCTCCCGACGCAGTACTGGGACTTCCTCTCCGGCATCTTCGTCGGCCGGGACTTCTCCGTCGGCCACTGCAGCGCCCCCTGCTTCGGCTACTCCTTCGCCACCAAGCAGGACGTCTGGGCGACGATGATGGACCGGCTGCCCACCACGGCGTCGCTGGCCATCGGCGGTGCCGTGGTCTTCCTGGCGATCGGTCTGGGCGCCGGCCTGCTCGCCGCCTGGAAGCGCGGCTCGATGCTGGACAAGACCGTCACCGGCGCCTCCATGATCCTCAGCTCGGTGCAGATCTACATCCTCGGGCCGATCGTGCTCGGCATCTTCGTCTACAGCGGCGTGATGGCCTCTCCCAAGTACGTCGACTTCACCTCGAACCCCGCCGGCTGGTTCATGGGCCTGCTGCTGCCGTGGCTGGTCATGTCGACGATCTTCACCGCGCAGTACACCCGCATGTCGCGCTCGACGATGATCGAGCAGCTCCAGGAGGAGCATGTCCGTACGGCCAAGGCCAAGGGCATGCCGGCGCGTTACGTCTTCATGCGCTACGCCTGGCGCGGCTCGCTGATCCCCATCGTCACCATCCTCGGCATGGACCTCGGCTCGCTGTTCGGCGGCGCCATGATCACCGAGTACACCTTCTCGCTGGCGGGCCTGGGCCGGCTGGCGATCAATTCCGTGACCACCCTCGATCTGCCCATGGTCCTGGGCGTGCTGATCTTCAGCGCCGCCCTGATCCTGGTGTTCAACATCATCGTGGATGCGACGTACGCCTTCATCGACCCGCGCGTGCGCCTGTCCTAGGAGAGCCTGAAGTGACCACACTCACCAAGACCGAGGACACGCCGGTCCCGGCCGGATCGGACCCCTTCCTCTCCGTCCGCGACCTGCACGTCCGGTTCTCCACCGAGGACGGCATCGTCAAGGCGGTCGACGGCCTCTCCTTCGACCTGGAACGCGGGCAGACGCTCGGTATCGTCGGCGAATCGGGTTCCGGCAAGTCCGTCACCAACCTCGCCGTGCTGGGGCTGCACAACCCCAAGAGCACCGAGATCACCGGCGAGATCACGCTGGAGGGCGAGAAGCTGACCGGGGCCAAGGAGAAGACCCTGGAGCGGCTCCGCGGCAACAAGATGGCCATGATCTTCCAGGACGCGCTGACCGCGCTGTCGCCGTACTACACGGTCGGCCGGCAGATCGCGGAGCCGTTCATCAAGCACACCGGCGCCAGCAAGCGCGAGGGCCGGCAGCGCGCCATCGAGATGCTCACCAAGGTCGGCATCCCGCAGCCCAACCTGCGGGTCGACGACTACCCGCACCAGTTCTCCGGCGGTATGCGCCAGCGCGCGATGATCGCCATGTCGCTGGTCTGCAACCCCGAGCTGCTGATCGCGGACGAGCCGACCACCGCCCTGGACGTCACCGTCCAGGCGCAGATCCTCGACCTCCTCAAGGACCTGCAGCAGGAGTTCGGCTCCGCGATCATCCTGATCACCCATGACCTCGGCGTGGTCGCCAACACCGCGGACGACCTGCTGGTGATGTACGCCGGCCGGGCCGTGGAGCGGGGCTCGGTGAAGGAGATCCTCACCCAGCCCCGGCACCCGTACACCTGGGGCCTGCTGAGCTCCATGCCGCGGCTCTCCTCCGACGTCAGCGAGGCGCTGCACCCGATCCCCGGTTCCCCGCCGAGCCTGCTCAACCCGCCCTCCGGCTGCGCCTTCAACCCGCGCTGCGGATTCACCGGCGAGGTCGGCGGTGCCCGCTGCACCGACGAGCGGCCCCTGCTGGAACTGGGGCGCGCGGCCGCGTGCCATCTGAGCGCCGAGCAGAAGCAGACCCTCTTCACCGAGCAGATCAAGCCCCGGCTGGGCTAGGGAGCGACCACCATGTCAGAGAACGTCACCCTCCCGGCGCCGCGCGGCGCCGCGCCCGCCCAGGGCGAGCCGCTGCTCACCGCCGAAGGCCTGACCAAGCACTTCCCGATCTACGGCGGCTTCCCGTTCAAGCGGAAGGTCGGCGCGGTCAAGGCGGTCGACGGCGTCGACCTGACCGTGCACGCCGGCGAGAGCTTCGGTCTGGTCGGTGAGTCGGGCTGCGGCAAGTCCACCACCGGACGGCTGCTCACCCGGCTCATGGAGCCGACCTCCGGCAAGATCAGCTACGCCGGCCAGGACATCACCCACGCGGGCCGCAAGCAGCTGGCGCCGATCCGCTCCGAGATCCAGATGATCTTCCAGGACCCGTATGCCTCGCTGAACCCGCGGCAGACGGTGGGCACCATCATCGGCGGCCCGATGGAGATCAACGGGATCAACCCGCCCGGCGGCCGGGAGAAGCGCATCCGTGAGCTCCTGGAGACCGTCGGTCTCAACCCGGAGCACTACAACCGCTTCCCGCACGAGTTCTCCGGCGGCCAGCGGCAGCGCATCGGCGTGGCCCGTGCGCTCGCCCTGGAACCGAAGCTGATCATCGCCGACGAGCCGGTCTCCGCGCTGGACGTCTCCATCCAAGCGCAGGTCGTCAACCTGCTCCAGAAGCTCCAGCGGGAACTGGGCATCGCGTTCCTGTTCATCGCCCACGACCTGGCGATCGTGCGGCACTTCAGCGAGCGGGTCGCGGTGATGTACCTCGGCAAGATCGTCGAGGTCGGCACCCGCGACGAGATCTACAACCGTCCGCGCCACCCGTACACCCACGCGCTGCTCTCGGCGGTGCCGGAGGCCAAGCTGGTGGAGGACGACGAGGAGGACCGCGAGCGCATCCGTCTCGCCGGTGACGTCCCCTCCCCCGTCAACCCGCCCTCCGGCTGCCGGTTCCGTACCCGGTGCTGGAAGGCGCAGGACAAGTGCGCCACGGAGGAGCCGCCGCTGGTCCGGATCGGCGGGAACGCGGACGGCCACCTCACCGCCTGCCACTTCCCCGAGGAGCCGACGACCGCGGCCCGGGACGAGGACATCGTGCTCGACCCGGCCCTGGCGGCCATGGAGGACGCGGCACCGGCCGAGGAGTCCGGGGGCACCGGCAAGACCGCGTAGCCGAACGGCCGGAGCCCGCTTCCCCAGAGAGGGGAGGCGGGCTCCGTCGTTCAGCGCGCCGGGGATCGCGCCGGCGCCCCGCCGGGCCCGTCGCCGCGTCGCCGCCCGGCCCGGTCCGTGCGGCTACTCGCTCGGCACCACATGCCGCTCCTCCGCGAAGTGGCAGGCCGAGGCGTGCCCGGCCGGCCCCGCCGGCTCCCGGAGGTCCCCGGGCACCTCCAGGGGCGGTACGACCTCGGCGCACAGCTGCCGGGCCTTCCAGCAGCGGGTGCGGAAGCGGCAGCCGGAGGGCGGGTTCGCGGGTGAGGGGACGTCACCCGCCAGCAGGATGCGGTCGCGGTGGCCGCGGGCGTCCGGGTCGGGGACGGGCACGGCGGACAGCAGGGCCTGGGTGTACGGGTGCGTGGGGTGCCCGTAGATCTGCTCGTCGGTCCCGGTCTCGGCCAGCCGGCCCAGGTACATCACCGCGACCCGGTCGGAGATGTGGCGCACGACGGACAGGTCGTGCGCGATGAAGACGTACGACAGCGCGAAGTCCCGCTGCAACTGCTCCAGTAGGTTGACCACCTGGGCCTGCACCGAGACGTCCAGCGCGGACACCGGCTCGTCGGCCACGATGATCTCCGGGCGCAGCGCCAGGCCGCGGGCGATCCCGATGCGCTGGCGCTGGCCGCCGGAGAACTGGTGCGGATAGCGGTGGATGAACTCGGGGTTGAGCCCCACCACTTCCAGGAGTTCCTGCACCTTTCGGCGGCGGTCCCTCTTGGGGGCCGCCTCGGGGTGGATCTCGTAGGGCTCGCCGATGATGTCCCCGACGGTCATCCGGGGGTTCAGGGAGGTGTAGGGGTCCTGGAAGACCATCTGGATGTTGCGCCGTACCGCCTTCAGCGCCCGGTCCGAGAGGGTGCTGATGTCCTCGCCCCGGTACCGGATCTGACCGGCCGTCGGCCGCTCCAGGCCGACCAGCAGCTTGGCGACGGTGGACTTGCCGCACCCCGATTCCCCGACGATGCCGAGCGTCTCGCCCTGGTGGAGGTCGAAGGACACCCCGTCGACGGCCTTGACCGCGCCGACCTGCTTCCGGAAGAGCACCCCCCGGGTGAGCGGGAAGTGCTTGACCAGATCACGGACTTCCAGAATCGGGGTCCCGGCACCGGGCGGCGGGCCGCCGCCGTCAGCGTGCGCCATCGAGGGTCTCCTTCCAGAAGTGGCACGCGCTGGCGCGGCCGGGGCCGGCCTCGTACAGCGGTGGCGGGTCGGTGCGGCAGATGTCCTGGGCCAGGGGGCAGCGCGGGTGGAAGGGGCAGCCGGGCGGGATGGCCGTCAGGCTGGGCGGGAGGCCCTTGATCGCGTACAGGCGGCGGCCCTTGCGGTCCAGGCGGGGGATGGAGTCCAGCAGGCCACGGGTGTAGGGGTGGGCGGGTGCCCGGTAGAGCTGGTGGACGGGGGCGGTCTCGACGATCCGGCCGGCGTACATCACCGCGATCGTGTCGGCGACGTCCGCGACCACGCCCAGGTCGTGGGTGATCAGGATGAGGCCCATGGTGAGTTCGCGCTGGAGCTCGGCCAGCAGGTCCATCACCTGGGCCTGCACGGTGACGTCCAGTGCCGTGGTCGGCTCGTCGGCGATGATCAGCTCAGGGCCGAGGGCCAGCGCCATCGCGATCATGATGCGCTGGCGCATCCCGCCGGAGAACTGGTGCGGATAGTCCCCCACCCGCTCCCTGGCCGCCGGGATGCCGACCCGCTCCATCAGCTCCACCGCTCTGCCCCGCGCGCCCTTACGGGACATCCCCTCATGGACCTGGAACATCTCCCCGAGCTGGGCGCCGACGCTGACGACCGGGTTCAGCGCGGACAGCGCGTCCTGGAAGATCATCGCCATCTTCGCGCCGCGGACCCTGCGCCGTTCGTCCTTGCGCAGGGTGAGCAGATCGCGGCCCTGGAAGACGATCTCGCCGCCGGTGACGTATCCGGGCGGGGAGTCGAGGATGCCCATCACGGCCTGGGCGGTGACGGACTTTCCGGAGCCGGACTCACCGAGCACCGCCAGGGTCTGGCCGGGTGCCACGCGGTAGCTGACGCCGTTGACGGCCCGTGCCACGCCGTCCCGGGTGCGGAACTCGACCCGCAGGTCCCGCACGTCGAGCAGGGCCGGGCCGACGCCGGCGGGCGGCGTGTCCTCGTTCGTCATCGTGCCGCTCCTCAGCGCAACTTGGGGTCGAGGGCGTCGCGCACCGCGTCGCCGAGCAGGATGAACGCCAGCACCGTGATGCTCAGCGCGCCCGCGGGCCACAGCAGCATGTGCGGCGCGCTGCGGATGTAGGGGGAGGCCGTGGAGATGTCGATGCCCCAGGAGACGGTGGGCGGCTTCAGGCCCGCGCCCAGGTACGACAGCGTCGCCTCCAGCGCGATGAAGGTGCCGAGGGCGATGGTGGCGACGACGATGACGGGGGCGACGGCGTTCGGCGCGATGTGCCGCAGCAGCAGCCGTCCGTTGCCCGCACCCAGCGCCCGCGCGGCCTGGACGTAGTCGTTCTGTTTGGCGGTGACGACGGAGCCGCGGGCGATACGGGCGACCTGCGGCCAGCCGAGCAGCACGATGAAGCCGACGACCGGCCAGACCGTGGTGCTGGTGACCATGGAGAGGAAGACCAGGCCGCCGAGGATCACCGGGATGCCGAAGAAGATGTCGGCGAGCCGGGAGAGCAGGGTGTCGCCCCAGCCGCCGAAGAACCCGGCCGGCCCGCCCAGCAGGCTGCCGAGCAGCGCCGCGCCGGTCGTGGCGCAGACGCCGACGGTGATGGACGCGCGGGCGCCGTAGACGACCCGGGTGTAGACGTCCCGGCCCTGGGTGTCGAAGCCGAAGGGGTGGCCGGGCTGCGAACCCTGCTGGGCCTTGGCGAGGTCGGCGCGGTAGGGGTTGCCGGTGGCGATCAGCTGCGGCCAGATCGCGATGATCACCAGGAAGAGGATGACCAGCGCGGAGATCACGAAGACCGGGTTGCGGTACAGGTCGTGCCAGGCGTCGCTCCACAGGCTGCGCGGCTTGCCGGTGGGCTCCCCGCCGGGCCCGGCGCCGGGCGGGGCCGCACCGGGCCGCCGCTCCAGCGACTCGGCCTCGCCGATGGCCAGCGCGGCGGACCCGCCGTCGCCGTGGCCGATGGCTTCCTTGGGTACGTAGGGCTCAGGCATAACGAATCCTCGGGTCGAGGACGGCGTACAGCAGGTCGACGAGGAGGTTCGCGAGGAGGAACACCAGCACGAGGATGGTCACGAAGCCCACGACGGTCGGTGAGTTCTGGCGCAGGATGCCCTGGTAGAGCTGGTATCCGACGCCGTGGATGTTGAAGATGCGCTCGGTGACGATGGCGCCGCCCATCAGGGCGCCGATGTCCGTGCCGATGAAGGTGACGACCGGGATCAGCGAGTTGCGCAGCAGATGGCGGGTGATGACCCGGTGCCGGGGCAGGCCCTTGGCGAGGGCGGTGCGGACGTAGTCGGCGCGGGCGTTCTCCGCGATCGAGGTCCGGGTCAGCCGGGTCACGTACGCGAGCGAGACCAGCGCCAGCACCAGCCCCGGCAGCAGGAGTTCGTTCAGCGGCGCCTCGGGCGCGACGGACGGGGCGGCCCAGGCCCACTGCACCCCGAACAGGAGCTGCAGCAGATAGCCGCTGACGAAGGTGGGGATGGACACCACGACGAGGGTGAGGACCAGGACGGTGGTGTCGAGGTCCCGGCCGCGCCGCAGCCCGCTGGAGACGCCCAGCGCGATGCCCACCACCATCTCGATGACGAGGGCGACGAGGGTCAGCCGGAGGGTGACGGGGAAGGCGGAGGCCATCAGCTCGGTGACCGGCTGGCCGTTGAACGCGGTGCCGAAGTTCCCCTGGAAGATCTGCCCCATGTAGTGCAGGTACTGCTTCCAGAGCGGCTCGTCGAGGTAGAGCTCGCGGCGGATCTGGGCGGCGGTGGCGGGGTCGGGTGCCCGTTCGCCGAACATCGCGGCCACGGGGTCGCCCAGGGCGTACACCATGAAGAAGATGAGGAAGGTGCTGCCGAGGAACACCGGGACCATCTGGAGCAGCCGCCGGATCACATAGCGTCCCATGGAGCACCGGCCTCTCTCGCCGCACGGCCCGTGGGCACGGTCAGTTGACCTTGATCTCGTTGTAGACCGGCACGCTGAAGGGGTTCAGCGAGACGTTGCTGATCCGGTCCGAGTAGCCGCCGCTGCCGTTCTGGTACCAGAGCGGAATGGCCGGCATCTGGGTGGCGAGGATCTTCTCCGCGTCCTGGAAGGTGGCGACGGCCTGCCGCGGGTCGGTGTCCGCGTTCGCCTCGTTCACCAGCTTGTCGAAGGAGGCGTTGCTGAACTTTCCGTCGTTGGAGGAGGCGTTGGTGTAGTAGAGCGGCTGAAGGAAGTTCTGGATCAGCGGGTAGTCCATCTGCCAGCCGGCCCGGAAGGGGCCGCTCATCCGCCTGGCGCTGATCTTGTTCCGGAAGTCGGCGAAGGTGCCGACGGGGGCGCCGACACATGCCTGGTCGTCTCCCAGCGACTTGTTGATGCTGTTGCAGATGGCGTCGATCCAGTCCTTGTGGGACCCCGTGTCGGCGTTGTAGGCGAGGGAGATGCTGCCGCCGGGGAGCCCGCCGCCCTCCTTGACCAGCTGTTTCGCCTGCGCCGGGTGGAACTCACAGGCCTCGCCGCACAGCCCGGCCCGGTAGCCCCCCTCCGCCCCCAGCACCGGCGAGGTCCAGTCCGTGGCGGGCGTACGGGTCCTCTGGAAGATCTCCCGGGTGATCTGGTCCCGGTCGATCGCCATCGAGAGGCCGCGGCGCATCTTCTCCGCGCCCGGCCGCCCCCAGCGCTTGTCGTACATGGGAAAGGTGAGGGTCTGGATGATCCCGGCCGGCTGGTTGATGTAGCGGCCGCCGAGGTCCGCCCGTACGTTCTTGAGCTGTGCGGCCGGAATGTCGTCGACCAGGTCGAGGTTGCCCGCCTGGAGGTCGGTGTAGGCCGTGTTGTTGTCCGTGTAGACCCGCAGGTCGATACCGCCGTTGCGCGCCGGGTCGTCCCCCGGATAGCCGTCCCACTTCCGCATCCGCAGCACGGACCCCTTCTCGTAGGAGTCCACGGTGTACGGCCCGTTCCCGACCGGCTTGTCGATCCAGGCGTCGTGGTCGCGGAAGAACGACTGCGGCAGCGGCATGAAGGCCGAATAGCCCAGCGTGTCCGGCCAGCTGGAGAACTTCTGGTTGAGCCTGACGGTGAAGGTCCGGTCGTCCTTCACCACCAGTCCCGACAGGGTCCTGGCCCGCGGGCCGCCCTTGTCCGGGTGCACCTGTGCGAAGCCGTCGATGTACTGGAAGAACGGTGCGTTCTTCTGTTTGTTGCTCAGCAGCGCGCCGTAATTCCAGGCGTCCACGAAGGACTTGGCGGTGACCTTCTCACCGTTGCTGAAGGTCCAGCCGTCCTTCAGCGTCACGGTGAAGTTCTGTGAGTCGCTGGTCTCGATGCGGTCCGCGATGACGTTCTCCGCGGCGCCGGTCTTCGGGTTGTAGCGCTTGAGCCCCCGGAACAGCATCTCCAGGACCTTGCCGCCCTGGACCTCGTTGGTGTTGGCCGGCTCCAGCGGATTCTGCGGATCTCCCCAGGAGGCGCTGACGACCCCGGAGCGGTTCGCGGCGCTCCCTCCCCCGCACCCCGTGGCCACGAGGGCGACGGTGACGGCGCACGCGCCCCACTTCGCGCACGTGGCTCTCCGCATGACGCCTCCTCAGCTCCGGGATCATGCCTAGGGCCACATAAGACCGCAAAGCGGGAGGTACCGCACTTCGGCGGCGTGCGCCACTGCTCCGGAAACCTGAGAAACCCCTCGGATGCCCGATCGGGGAGAAAGCGGGGGCGCCCCGGGGAGCCCCCGGAGATCCCTATATGTGATGCACGGACTCCACCGCGAACAGCCGCGGGTCGAACCCCTCCGCCAGCGCGGCGGCCGCCGTCATGTGCTCCTGCGCTTCCGGGTCGGCCAGCATCGTCAGGAAGTGCTGCTCGCTCTCCCACTGCGCGTAATTGACGACCCGTTCGCCGTCCGCGCTCGCGTGGATGTTCGCCGAGATGAAGCCGGGCCGGCCCTTCATCGTCTCCTCGGTGGCGCGGCTGAGCACCGCCACCAGCTCCGCCTGGCGCTCCGGCAGGACGGTGAACACATTGATGAGCGTCGCGATCCCGCGCCCGGTCTCGATCCTCGTGGAATCTGTCATGCCACCAGTCTGCCGCCGGCCACTGACAACGCGGCCGCGGAACGGCCCCCGCACGGCGAAGGGGCGCCCCTCACACGGAGGGACGCCCCATCAGAGCCTGCCGGCGGAGTACCGGCGGAAGCCGTTACCGCTTCGCGCGGGAAGCCGTGCGGCCGCGCTCCTTGTGGTCCAGGACGACCTTGCGGATGCGCACGGCCTCCGGGGTCACCTCGACGCACTCGTCGTCGCGGCAGAACTCCAGGGACTGCTCCAGCGACAGCTTCCGCGGCGGCACGATCGCCTCGAACGAGTCGGCCGAGGAGGAGCGCATGTTGGTGAGCTTCTTCTCCTTGGTGATGTTCACGTCCATGTCGTCGGCGCGGGAGTTCTCGCCGACGATCATGCCCTCGTACACCTCGGTGCCGGGCTCGGTGAACAGCACACCGCGCTCCTGGAGGTTGGTCATCGCGAAGGCGGTGACGGCACCGGAGCGGTCGGCGACCAGCGAGCCGTTGTTACGGGTGCTGAGCTGGCCGAACCACGGCTCGTGGCCCTCGTGGATCGAGTGCGCGATACCGGTGCCGCGGGTGTTGGTCAGGAACTCCGTACGGAAGCCGATCAGACCGCGCGAGGGGACGACGAACTCCATCCGGACCCAGCCGGAGCCGTGGTTGGACATGTTGTCCATCCGGCCCTTGCGGACACCCATGAGCTGGGTGACGGCGCCCATGTGCTCCTCGGGCACGTCGATGGTCATCCGCTCGACGGGCTCGTAGGTCTTGCCGTCGACCTGCTTGGTGACCACCTGCGGCTTGCCGATGGTCATCTCGAAGCCCTCACGGCGCATCTGCTCGACCAGGATGGCCAGCGCCAGCTCACCACGGCCCTGCACCTCCCAGGCGTCGGGGCGCTCGGTCTCCAGGACGCGCAGCGAGACGTTACCGATCAGCTCGCGCTCCAGGCGGTCCTTGACCTGGCGGGCGGTGACCTTGCGGTCCTTGACCGCGGCCTTGGCGTCCGCGCCCTTGCCGGTGCCGCCCCGGCCGACCAGCGGCGAGGTGTTGGTACCGATGGTCATGGAGATCGCCGGCTCGTCGACCGTGATCAGCGGCAGCGCGACCGGGTTCTCCGGGTCGGCCAGGGTCTCGCCGATCATGATGTCGGGGATACCGGCGACGGCGCAGATGTCACCCGGGCCGGCCACCTCGGCGGGCTTGCGGGTGAGCGCCTCGGTCATCATCAGCTCGGTGATGCGGACGTTGGCGATGCTGCCGTCACGCTTGATCCACGCGACGTTCTGGCCCTTGCGCAGCTCGCCCTGCTCGACGCGGAGCAGCGCGATACGGCCGAGGAAGTTGTCCGCGTCCAGGTTGGTGACGTGGGCCTGGAGCGGGGCCTCCGCGTCGTACTGCGGGGCGGGGACCGACTCCAGGAGCGTGGTGAAGAACGGCTCCAGGTTGGTGCTGTCGGCCGGGACGGTGCCGTCCTCCGGCTTGGTCAGCGACGCGACGCCGTCACGGGCACAGGCGTAGACGATCGGGAACTCGATCTGGTCCTCGTCCGCGTCCAGGTCCAGGAACAGGTCGTAGGTCTCGTTGACGACCTCGTCGATCCGGGAGTCGGGACGGTCGGTCTTGTTGATGCACAGGATGACCGGCATCCGGGCCGCGAGGGCCTTGCGGAGCACGAAGCGGGTCTGCGGCAGCGGGCCCTCGGAGGCGTCGACCAGGAGGACGACCGCGTCGACCATCGACAGACCGCGCTCGACCTCGCCACCGAAGTCGGCGTGGCCGGGGGTGTCGATGATGTTGATCGTGATCGGGTCCCCGCCGTCCTTGGGGTGATACTTCACCGCCGTGTTCTTGGCGAGGATCGTGATGCCCTTCTCACGCTCCAGGTCGTTGGAGTCCATCATCCGGTCGTCGAGCTTCTCGGCGGCGTGCTCGGCGAAGGAACCGGCCTGCTTGAGCATGCCGTCGACGAGGGTGGTCTTGCCGTGGTCGACGTGGGCGACGATGGCTACGTTACGAATGTCGTGACGGGTGGGCATACTGGCGGCGCTTCTCCCGGAATCGTGGGTGGCGACGCGGCCATCCGGCACGCGCGCCCGCCGGGCATAACGAAGCCACGGCCTCACCCCATCGTACGGGGCCGCGGCGGCATTAGCCGCCGCGGCCCGTACATATGCGCTATGACCTGCGGTTTCTTGCTTTTTATCGGCCTGCGCGGCACCGCTACTTCTGGTAACCGATGTCCTGGAAGCGGGGGGTGGCGAAGCCGAAGGCGCCGACGTTGGCGAGCGACTTCTTCGTCGCCACCAGCTCGGGCCGCTGGTAGAGCGGGACCGAACCGGCGGCCGCCCAGATCCGGGCGTCGGCCTGCGCCACCAGGGTGTGCGCGGCGCCCTCGTCCAGCTCGGAGGCGGCCTGGTCGAAGAGCTGGTCGATGTGGTCGGTGCCGACCCGGGTGTAGTTCTGCTCGACGGTCAGCGAACCGTCGGGCGCGGGCTGCGGCTTGGCGTAGATCGGGCGGGCGTCGGTCGCCGGGTAGGCGGTGCCGGGCCAGGAGTACAGCGCCAGGTCGTAGTCACCGGAGGCGATGTGGTCCTGGAAGTAGCTGGCGTCGGAGACCCGCTGCAGGGAGGTCTGGACGCCGATCTTGCCGAGCATCGAGGCGATCCGCCGTCCGACGGTGCGCAGCTGCTCGGAGCCGGCGCCGTCGGGGAGCACGAAGCGCAGGGTGAGCGGCTTGCCGTTCTTCTTGACGGCGGCGATCCGGGACGTCTTGCCGTCGGCCGGCTGCGGCGCGGCCGCCGCGTCCCCGGCGCGCTCGACGGCGGCGTGCCGGGCGCCCGGGTGCCCGCCGGACCCCGGCAGCTGCCGGGCCTGTCCGGTCTCGATCATCTCGGCCGCGCCGAGCGACTCCGCCGCCCGCTTCTTGTACCGCTTGTACCTGTCGTACGCCCGGGACCCGGTGTCACCGTCCGCGTCGGCCTTCTCACTGGCGGCCGCCTGCTTGTAGAACGAGGCGCTCTGCCGCAGCAGCGCGGACTGCTGGACCTCCGAGCCGACCGCGCCGGTGAAGGACAGCGGGGCCTCGGCGGCGGCGGGCCGGTCGCCCCGGCCGGGCGCGGCGGCGTGGACCCGTCCGGCGCGGCCCGGGTTCCGGTCGTCGGAGCCGGTGTCCGCCCGGTCGCCCGCGGACTCCTCCCCGTACCCGTCCTCCCCGTACCCGTCCTCCTCGTACCGGCCGTCCGACCGCTCGTCGCCCTCGTCGGACGAGCGCCCGTCGGGTCCCGGCGCGCCCGCCTGCTGGCGGTCGGCGCCCTCGCTCTTCCAGCCGGCGTCCGCGAGGAGCGCCTTGGCCGCCCCGGCGTCCTGCTCGCCGAGCGCGGCGCTGTGGTCGGCGTAGCCGTACTGCCCGGCCATCAGCAGATGGCTGCCGAGCGGCTTGGACGGCAGGTCGAGCGGCTTGAGGACGGTGTCGGCGAGCGCCTGCCGGTCGAGGGCGCGGGCCACCGCCCGGCGCACCCGGTCGTCGGCCAGCGGCCCGCTGCTGCCGTTGAGGGCGAGCTGGGTGTAGGCGGGCTCCAGCGCCTTGCGGATGGTGTAGCCGCGCAGTGCGGAGTTCTCCGCGGGGGCGGCCTTGGCACCGGCCCGCCTCCCGTCGCTCTGCGGGCCGGCGTTGCCGTCGGCGGGCGCGTGCGGGCCGGGGCCGGCCCGCCGGGCGGAGGCCACCCGCTTCGCGGCGACCTGGTCGACCGCGGCGACGTCGACGCTGCCGTCGGCCAGCGCCGCGGCCCGCCTGTCGCCGGGCAGCGACTGCAGCACGATCCGCTTGAGCTTGGCGGTGTCGCCCCACCACTTCGGATTGCGGACGAGGACGACGCGTCCCTCCTTGGCGTCCCGCTTCTGGACGAGGAACGGGCCGGCGCCGACCTTCAGCTGTTCCCGTGCGCCGTCGTTGAAGGCGTCGGCGCTGCCCATCACGCTCTTGGGGTAGAGCGGCGTGAACAGGGACCGCCAGTCGGCGTAGGGGCGGGCGAAGGTGACCTTGACCTCGCGGGCGTTCGCGCCCTGCTCGACCTTGCCGATCCGGTCGTAGCCGGCGTTGCGCGCGGTCCAGTACGCGTTGTCCTTGCCGCGCAGCGCGGTCCACTGGGCGACGAAGTCGGCGGCGGTGACCGCCCGGCCGTCGCTCCACCGCGCCTTGGGGTTGATCTTGTACGTGACGACCTGCTTGGGGTCACGGGCGCTGACGTCCGCGGCGTCGAGGAAGTCGGCGTTGCGCTGCGGTCTGCCGCTCGCGTCGATGGTGAACATGCTGGGCAGCACCGCACCGGCGATCCGCGCGGTGGTCGCGTCGGCGTCGGACTGGAAGGCGTTGAGGGTGCCGGGCATCGCGTCGACGGCCCAGCGCAGGGTGCCGCCGTTCTTCAGCTCGCCGCGGGGTGCCGGGGCGATGTCCTGGGACGCCGCGGCGGACGCCCCCCGGCTGTCCTCACTGCATCCGGCCAGGGCCGGCAGCGGGAGCAGCGCCCCCGCCGCGATGAGCGCGGCACAGCGGCGTCTGCGGCACACCGCGCGGCGGCCTGCGGGGTGGTCGTGGTCGGTCATGACGGTTACCTCCGGGCTCGCCCGCGCCGCGCCGAGCGCCGCCTGGGGCTGACCGGCGCACCACGTTCGGCCGACTTTGCGGCTCATCACATCTATGGCTCCCCTACTGAAAGCGACCGCGGCCGGACCGGCGACCCGACACGGCGGCCGCCGCGCCAAGGCCACCCGCCCGGCCCAACACCCGGCCCCCGGAGCACGTCACGACGGGGTTCGCAGGGGGTTCACAAGGGGTTCACGGGGGTGCGGGCACCGCTCCGCCCCGCCCTCTCTCGTAACGGCGTTCGACCTACGCCGAGGCGCATGGTTGCCGAAACGCACCGGTTCGAGTCGTAATCACGCTGGACCCCTTCCCAACCCCTACTGTGACGCGCGACACTCTCGGGCGCATGAGATCGCCCACCACACCTTCAAAAGTGAGGGCACGTTATATGTCCCTTCAGGACGCAATGACGGCGGTTGAGCGCAACGTGGACGACCTGGTCCGGTCGGTGGGGAAACTGGAGACGCAGCTCGGCGCCGGCCTGGACATCCGCCGGGTCCGTACGGACACCGACCACCTGCGCGAGAGTCTCACCCTGCTGAAGCAGAGCGTCGCGGCCGCTCCCTCCGCGCACCGGCGCACGCCCGAGGCCGAGATGGTGCCGATCTCCGACGCCCCCTACAACTCCGCGCTGTGGACCGACGCCCAGGACGAGGGTCTCGGCTGCCGGAACGGCCACGCGCCCTAGGGGAGAACCCCTGGTGGAGGCCCCTTAGGGGGTGGCTTCGCCCCACTCAGACCCCTACCCCGTTGCCGCCCCGGTGGAAGCTTCCGGCCGGAGCGCCCTTCACGGAGACCGACGTTGGCCACTGGCACCGAACCCTCCTCGCACGCGGGCGCGACCGGCGTGCACAGCGCCTCGCGCGCCGCCATCCCCGCCCGTCATCTGCGCACCGACCGCTGGTGGCTGGCGCCGGCCTGCACCGCCGCCGGGCTGCTCGCGTTCATCGTCTACTCGACCTGGCGGGCCTTCTCGAACGCCGACTACTACGCCGCGCCCTATGTCTCGCCGTTCTACTCGCCGTGCCTGGCGGAGAACTGCCACGCCATGCGCGGCGGCCCCAACTGGGAGATCTTCGGCAGCTGGTGGGGCCTGTCCCCCGCGCTGCTGATCCTGATCTTCCCGCTGGGCTTCCGGCTGACCTGCTACTACTACCGCAAGGCCTACTACCGCGGCTTCTGGGCCTCGCCGCCGGCCTGCGCGGTCGCCGAACCGCACAAGAAGTACACCGGTGAGACCCGCTTCCCGCTGATCCTGCAGAACATCCACCGCTACTTCTTCTACTTCGCGATCCTGGTCGCCGGCGTGCTGACGTACGACACCGCGCTGACCTTCCGCGACGAGAACTACGCCTGGGGCCACATGGGCCTGGGCACCCTCGTCTTCCTCGTCAACATCGTGCTGATCTGGGCGTACACCCTCTCCTGCCACTCCTGCCGGCACATCGTCGGCGGCCGGCTGCGGCACTTCTCCAAGCATCCGGTGCGCTACCGGCTGTGGGGCTGGGTCGGCAAGCTCAACGCGCGGCACATGCTGCTCGCCTGGGCCTCCCTGATCAGCGTGGCCGTCGCGGACTTCTATGTCTTCCTGCTGGCCAGCGGGGCGTTCGCCGACCCGCGCTTCTTCTGACGACAACAACTCCTAAGGAAAGGTGTGCCCCCTGATGGCGCATGTGGACCGGCAGGCATGGGACGTGGTCGTGGTGGGCGCCGGCGGCGCCGGACTGCGGGCCGCGATCGAGGCCCGCGAAGCCGGTATGCGGACGGCCGTGATCTGCAAGTCCCTGTTCGGCAAGGCCCATACGGTGATGGCCGAGGGCGGTATCGCGGCCAGCATGGGCAACGCCAACGAGCATGACAACTGGCAGGTCCACTTCCGGGACACCATGCGCGGCGGCAAGTTCCTCAACCAGTGGCGGATGGCCGAGCTGCACGCCCGGGAGGCTCCCGACCGGGTGTGGGAGCTGGAGACCTGGGGCGCGCTCTTCGACCGCACCGCCGACGGCCGGATCTCCCAGCGCAACTTCGGCGGCCACGAGTACCCGCGGCTGGCGCACGTCGGCGACCGTACGGGCCTGGAGCTGATCCGCACCCTCCAGCAGAAGATCGTCTCGCTGCAGCAGGAGGACGAGAAGGAACACGGCGCGTACGACGCCCGGTTGAAGGTCTTCCAGGAGTGCACGGTCACCCGCGTCCTCAAGACAGACGGCCGGGTGTCCGGCACGTTCTGCTACGAACGGGAGTCCGGCCGCTTCTTCGTGCTGGAGGCACCGGCGGTGGTGCTGGCCACCGGCGGTATCGGCAAGTCCTTCAAGGTGACCTCCAACTCCTGGGAGTACACCGGCGACGGGCACGCGCTGGCGCTGCTGGCCGGGGCGCCGCTGATCAACATGGAGTTCGTGCAGTTCCACCCGACCGGCATGGTCTGGCCGCCGTCGGTGAAGGGCATCCTCGTCACCGAGTCCGTCCGCGGCGACGGCGGGGTGCTGCGCAACAGCGAGGGCAAGCGCTTCATGTTCGACTACGTCCCGGACGTCTTCAAGGAGAAGTACGCGGAGACCGAGGACGAGGGCGACCGCTGGTACGAGGACCCGGAGCAGAATCGCCGCCCGCCCGAGCTGCTGCCCCGCGACGAGGTGGCGCGGGCCATCAACGCCGAGGTCAAGGCGGGCCGCGGCTCCCCGCACGGCGGGGTCTATCTGGATGTCTCCACACGGATGCCGGCCGAGGTGATCACCCGCCGGCTGCCCTCGATGCACCACCAGTTCAAGGAGCTGGCGGACGTCGACATCACCGCCGAGCCGATGGAGGTCGGCCCGACCTGCCACTACGTGATGGGCGGGGTGGACATCGACCCGGACACCGCGGCGGCGACCGGGGTGCCGGGGCTGTTCGCGGCCGGCGAGGTGGCCGGCGGGATGCACGGCTCCAACCGGCTGGGCGGCAACTCGCTGTCCGACCTCCTGGTGTTCGGCCGCCGGGCGGGGCTGCACGCGGCCGAGTACGCGCAGTCGCTGACCGACCGGCCGGTGCCCGACCCGCTGCAGATCGACGCGGCGGAGGCGGAGGCGCTGCGCCCGTTCAGCGCCGAGGACACCGAGGCCGCCGGGGGCACCGCGGGCGGCGGCCGGGTCCCGGCGGAGAACCCGTACACCCTGCACCAGGAGCTCCAGCAGGCGATGAACGACCTGGTCGGCATCATCCGCAAGGAGGGCGAGATGTTCGAGGCCCTCAAGCGGCTGGCCGATCTGCGGGTACGGGCCCGGCGGGCCGGCGTCGAGGGGCACCGGCAGTACAACCCGGGCTGGCACCTGTCGCTGGACCTGCGGAACATGCTGCTGGTCAGCGAGTGTGTGGCGCGGGCGGCGCTGGAGCGTGAGGAGAGCCGGGGCGGGCACACCCGCGACGACCATCCGGCGATGGACCGGCACTGGCGCCAGATCAACCTGGTCTGTGAACTCGCCGATCCGCTGGGCGACTCACGGGCGGCGGACCCGGCGCTGGGCCAGATCCGGCTCTCCCGCCGGGAGAATCCGCCGATCCGCCGCGATCTGCTGGAGCTGTTCGAGAAGGACGAGCTGGCGAAGTATCTGACCGACGAGGAGCTGAGCCGGTGAGCCAGGCGCAGACAGAGCAGCAGTCCGGGGCCTACCAGGCGCACTTCCGGGTGTGGCGGGGCGACGCGGACGCCGGGGAGCTGGCGGACTTCACGGTCGAGGTGCACGAGGGCGAGGTGGTGCTGGACATCGTCCACCGCCTCCAGGCGACCCAGGCCCCCGATCTCGCGGTGCGCTGGAACTGCAAGGCGGGCAAGTGCGGTTCGTGCAGCGCGGAGATCAACGGGCGGCCGCGGCTGATGTGCATGACCCGGATGTCGGTCTTCGACCGTACGGAGACCCTGACGATCACGCCGCTGCGGGCCTTCCCGGTGGTCCGTGACCTGGTCACCGATGTGTCCTTCAACTACGCGAAGGCCCGTGAGGTCCCCTCGTTCGTGCCGCCCCCGGACCTGGGGCCGGGCGAGTACCGCATGCAGCAGGAGGACGTCGGCCGCTCGCAGGAGTTCCGTAAGTGCATCGAGTGCTTCCTGTGCCAGGACACCTGCCATGTGGTGCGCGACCACGAGGAGAACAAGGCCGCGTTCGCCGGTCCGCGTTTCCTGATGCGGATCGCCGAGCTGGACATGCACCCGCTGGACGCGGCGGAGGAGTCGGGGCTCGACCGCAAGGCCACCGCGCAGGACGACCACGGCCTGGGCTACTGCAACATCACCAAGTGCTGCACCGAGGTCTGCCCCGAGCACATCAAGATCACCGACAATGCGCTGATCCCGCTGAAGGAGCGCGCGGCGGACCGTAAGTACGACCCGCTGGTGTGGCTCGGGAACAAGATCCGGCGCCGTTCCGAGTGATCCGGCGGGCGCGCACGCGGGGGCCGGCCGGTCCGGCCCCCGCGGCGCGCCGCGTCCGCCCGCCTGTCAGAACAGGCTCAGCAGGGCCTCCGCCGGGTCCACCGCCGTGGACTTCCCGTCGGGCAGGGCGAGTTCGAACCACACGGTCTTGCCGCGCGGGGTGCGGCGGCTGCCCCAGCCCTCGCTCAGCAGCCCGACCAGCTGGAGGCCGCGGCCGCCCTCGTCGGTGTCGCGGGCGCGGCGGCGGCGCGGCTGGGCGAGGTCGGCGTCCCAGACCTCGCAGACCAGCGAGCGGTCCAGCAGCAGCCGCAGCCGGATCTCGCCGTGGCCGTGCCGCAGCGCGTTGGTCACCAGCTCGCTGACCAGGAGCTCGGTGGTGTCGACCAGGTCCTGGAGGCCCCAGTCCGTGAGCTGGTCGCGGGCGAGTTCGCGGGCGCGGGCCACCGAGCGCGGCTCGGGCGCCAGGTTCCAGTCGCCCACCGCGTCCTTGGGCAGCCCGTGGACCCGTGCCATCAGCAGTGCGATGTCGTCCTCGCCGTGCGAGGTGTCCAGGGCGTTGAGGACGTGGTCGCAGGCGTCCTCCAGCGGGCGGTCGGCGCCGGAGAGGGCGGTACGGAACGCCCGGAGCCCCTCGTCCAGCGGATGGTGGCGGGACTCCACCAGGCCGTCGGTGTAGAGGGCCAGCAGCGCGCCGTCCGGAAGCTCGACCTCGATCTCCTCGAACGGCTCCCCGCCGACGCCCAGCGGCATCCCCGGGGGGACGTCGAGCAGCAGCGCGTCCTCGCCGTCCTCGACCAGCACCGGCGGCAGATGCCCGGCGTTGGCGAACGTACAGCGCCGGGTGACCGGGTCGTAGACGGCGTAGACGCAGGTGGCGAGGTAGACCTCGGAGAGGTCGGCGGTGCGGGCCGAGCCCTTCTCGGGGGTGTTCTCGGCGCTTCCGGAGCGGCCGCGGGCGGACCGGGCGGTGGACCGGCCGTCGCCGTCGCCGCCGAGCCCGCGGGCGATCTCGTCCAGGGCCGAGAGCACCTCGGCCGGTTCCAGGTCCAGCAGCGCCAGCGTGCGGACGGCGGTGCGCAGTTCGCCCATGGCCACGGCGGCGCGCAGCCCGCGCCCCATGACGTCGCCGACGACGAGTGCGGTGCGGTGGCCGGGGAGTTCGATGACATCGAACCAGTCGCCGCCGACCTCGGTGGCGGTGGTGCCGGGCAGATAGCGGCAGGCGATGTCCAGGCCGGCCGCCTCCGGGTCGCCGGGCGGCAGCAGACTGCGCTGCAATATCAGCGCGCGTTCGTGCTCCCGGCGGTAGAGGCGGGCGTTGTCGATGCAGACCGCGGCGCGCGCGGCCAGTTCGACGGCGAGCGCGGTGTCGCGCTCGCCGAAGGGCTCACTGCCCTTCGTGCGGGAGAACTGCACCAGCCCGACGACGGTGTCCCGGGCGACCATCGGGACGGCGAGGGTGGAGTGCACGACCGCGCCCAGCTCGGGTCCGTCGTCGCTCTCCCGGGCCGGGATGATCTGTGCCTGGGCGGTGCGCAGGGCGCCCGCGCAGGGGGAGTTGAAGGGGTAGCGGTGGACGGCGCCGACCGCGACCGGGCCCGGCGCGTCGCCGAGGACACCGGAGGCGGTGGCGAGCGGGGCGTCCGAGACGGCGCTGGCGAAGGCGACGCGGCGGAGTTCGGCGCTGCCGTCGCTCATCCCGGGCG
This sequence comes from Streptomyces sp. NPDC001219, assembly GCF_053597915.1. Taxonomy (NCBI): domain Bacteria; kingdom Bacillati; phylum Actinomycetota; class Actinomycetes; order Kitasatosporales; family Streptomycetaceae; genus Streptomyces; species Streptomyces sp. NPDC001219. Next base: position 87,570 of record NZ_JBSFJF010000027.1, read on the forward strand.
GGGCCTCGTCGCCGGACAGCAGGCCCTGGTAGAGGTCCACCGAGGCCAGGTCGCAGAACTGCGGTACGGCGACGTCCAGCAGTGTGCGGGCGGTGGTCTCCAGGTCGAGGGAGTTGCCTATCCGGGCGCCGGCCTCGTTGAGCAGGGCGAGGTTGCGGCGGGCGCTGGCGGCCTCCCGCTCGGCCCGGCGGCGGCCGGTGACGTCGGCGGCGAGCGCCGCGACGCCGATGGGGCGGCCGCTGGCGCCGTGCAGCCGGTAGAGCGACACCGACCAGCGGCGGCGGTCCTCGTCCTCGGACGGCAGACCGACCAGCTGCATCTCGGCGACCGGCTCGCCGGTGTCCAGGACGCGGCGCAGTGCGGCGGTCATCCGCTCGGCCTCGGAGCGCGGCAGGAAGTCGTGCGGGCCGCAGCCGCGGTACTTGCTCGCCGGGCCGCCGAAGACCGAGGCGAACCGCTCGTTGACCCGCAGCAGCTTCAGGTCGGTGCCGAACAGGGTGAAGCCCATGGGAGATTGACCGAAAACGGCCTGCGAGGCGGCGAGGTCGGTCTCGATGCCACGCAGCGCCCGGACGTCGACGACCAGACAGACCGCGGCGCGTTCGCCGTCCTCGTTGCGGGAGGGCATCACATAGATCTCGGCGAGCCCGTCGGCCCGGCCGGCCGCTTCCCTGCGGTAGGGCACCAGGCCGGTCCACTCCCGGCCGTCGAGTATCTCGGACACCTTGCGGTGGCCGGTCTCCCGCAACTCCCGGGGGACGAACGCCTCGACGGGGTCCTTGCCGAGTGCGTAGCGGGCGGGGATGCCGAGCATCTGCTCCGCCCGTTCGCTCCACTGCTCGATCCGCCCGTCGGGGCCGAGCGAGAAGGAGGCCACACGGATGTAGTCGTAGATCGATCCGGGCCGGCTGCTCTGCCATACGGGCGGCCCCTGGAGGTCGCGCACGGGTGCACGGCCACCTGGGTCACCGGGGCTGTCCGCACCGCCCTGACCCTCGGCCTGCGCGGGTTCTGCCCCGCCGGATGACATCTTGCTCACGAGCCCCGTCCCCTCCAGCTCATCGTGCCCGGACCGGACCAGCCCGAGTATCCAATACCCGGGCTATCCGGAACACGGTCTTCACGATCACAGCACAGTCTCGATCGCCGCCGGTCGACGAAATGTCGATGGAATGGCAACGATCAGGACTTTCATCTGTCTCCTAACCAGCCACCGACAGCTCGAACCACACTGTCTTACCGCTCTTTCCGCGACGGGTCCCCCATCGTCGCGAACTGCATGCGACCAGCTGCAATCCCCGGCCTCCCTCGTCGTCGGGCGCGGCGTCGCGCTCCTGTGGCGGGTCGGGCAGCGGATCGGATACCTCGACGAGCAGCCCGTCGGAGCTGAGCAGCACCATACGGACCCCGATCGGCCCGCTGGCATGGCGCAGGGAGTTGGTGACGAGCTCACTGACGAGTAGTACGGCCATGTCGGCTGCGCCGTTCAGGCCCCAGTCGTCGAGCACCCGCCGGACCACCGTGCGGGCGGTGCGCACCGCTCCGGGGTCGGCCGGAAAGCTCCATTCGGCGGTGGCGGAACCGGGGGTCTTACCGCGCCTGCGCGCGCTGCCGGAGCCGGGCTCAGGGACCCCTGCCGCTGCGCTGTCGCTCACGCCGATCACATCCCAGCAGATGGCATCCCCGGCGTCTTACCTGCGTCGAGGGGGTCATTCAGGACATACCCGGTATCCCGCCCCGCGTATCGCGTGCGGCGGTGCACTGTGGCACAAATGCAACATATTGCCGCGACAGGGCGGCTCTCCGCGGGCCTACGGGCCAGGGGCTCGTTACGGCCGTACGCCCGTCGCTCCGGACGTGGCCGCCAGCCGGCGCATCGCCTCGGCGACCGCCGGGCGGTCCTGGTCCAGCCAGTCGACCTGGTGCTCCTCTCCGGGCAGCAGCCAGCGCAGCTCGTCGTGATCCTCCAGGGGCCGCGGCACCCCGGACACCAGCCGGGCCGTCCACACCTGCAGGACGTAGCCGGGCCGCAGCACCCACTCGCCCGGAATCCGCTCCTGGGCCGCCGCCCGGACACCCAGCTCCTCGCGCAGCTCACGCTCCAGCGCCTGCTCGGGTGTCTCGTCGTCCTCCACCTTGCCGCCGGGCAGCTCCCAGCGGCCGGCCAGCGCGGGCGGTGCGCTGCGCCGTGCGGCCAGTAGCCGCCCGCGCTCGCACACCGCTCCGCCCACCACTACGCGCACGGTCGTCATGCGCGGCAGCCTACGTCCCCCGCTCTGGTCCCGCTTCTCGCCCGCCGCCCCTCAGGTCACCGCCCGGTCGGCCTTCTCGACCACGTAGAGCTGCTGGCGGCCACGGGTCTCGAGCCGGTCGGCCACCCGCTCCGCCTCCGCCCGGGTGGCATAGCGGCCCACGCGATAGCGGTTGCCCCCTTCGTCCTGGCGGATGACGAGCCAGGGGAGCACCGCCCCACCTTCAGTCATTGCGCCCCTCCGTCCGCCGGGTAGCGCGCCGTCACGCGCTCCGTCTCTGCTGATGCCGAAATCGCAATCCGCATATGCCCGAGCGTACGCCCGACCTTCACTCACCGGATATGGATTTACACAAAGAGATACCGAACCGGCCACCCGCGGGCCCCGGCGAACCGGAAGCGGCCTGCGAGTGGCCGGTGGTGCCCGAGGGACCCGGGCGGACGTACTGAGCCGCGCCGGACGGCGCGAGCGGGGTCAGGCCCCGACGGAGGCCTTGGCGTCCTCGGGCTCTCCGGCCCGCTCGGCCTCGGCGGCCTCCTCTTCGGCCATCTCGGCCTCGGTGCGGACCAGCGTCGGGTTGCGCCAGGAGCTGCGCACGCCCCAGAAGTAGAAGGCCAGCGCGATCGCGGTGACCAGGAGGATGTCCCAGCCCTCCGGCACATAGCCCTTACCGCCGAACTCCTTGCCGCCCATGTACGAGACGGCGGCCATGACCAGCAGATAGGCGACCATCCAGGCACCGGCCTTGAGGTGCGGGCGCAGGTCCGCCCACGGCTTGCGGCCCTGGGTCAGCGGCTTGCCGATCTCGTACCAGGCCCAGACCGGGAGTCCGACGGCCATGATCAGGATGACCTTGCCGGTCAGCGGCCAGCGGCCCCAGTACAGGACCAGCGAGCCGAAGATCATCGCGATCGGCGCGATCACCGGCATCGCCTTGAGCTTCACCGGGCGCTTGAGGTCCGGCGACACACGGCGCAGCGACATCACCGCGACCGGGCCCGTGATGTACGAGATGACCGTGGCGACCGAGACGATCTCGGCGAGCGAGCCCCAGCCGCGGAAGACCGCGAGGAACAGGAAGGCGATCACGAGGTTGAGCAGCAGCGCGGGGCGCGGCACACCGGTCTTCTTGTCCACCTTGCCGAAGACGCCCGGCAGATGGCCGTTCTCCTGCACGCCGTGGATCATGCGCGAGGTGGTGGCCGCGTAGATCATGCCGGTGCCGGACGGCGAGACGAAGGCGTCCGCGTACAGCAGCAGCGCCAGCCAGTTCAGACCCCAGGCGATGGCGAGGTCGGCGAGCGGCGAGTTGAAGCCGAGACCGGCCCAGCCGCCGCCGGCGGCCAGCTTGTCGCCGGGCACCGCCATGAGGAACGCGACCTGCAGCGCGACATAGATGACCAGCGCGATCACGATGGACCAGATGACGGCCTTCGGCAGCGACTTGCCGGGGTTGCGGGCCTCGCCGGCGAGGTTCAGCGGGGACTGGAAACCGTTGTAGGCCCAGACGATGCCGGAGACGGCGACGGCGGTGAAGACCGAGCTCCAGCCGTTGGGCGTGAAGCCGCCGTGGTGCGTGATGTTGCTGGTGTCGAAGTGCGCCAGCATCAGCGCGCCCGCGGTCATGGCCGGAACGACGACCTTGAAGACCGTGATCGCGGTGTTGGTCTTCGCGAACAGCGAGATCGCGAACCAGTTGAGGAAGAAGTAGAAGATCAGCAGCACGCTGGCGAGTGCGACACCGGTGCCGGTCAGCTCCTTGCCGTCGTACAGCGCGTGCGCCCAGCCGAAGTCCCAGGAGCTCATGTACTGCACGGAGGCGGTGGCCTCACCGGGGATCACCGAGACGATGGCGATCCAGTTCGCCCAGGCGGCGAGGTAGCCGGCGAGCGAGCCGTGGGAGTACTGGCCGTAGCGGACCATGCCGCCGGCCTTGGGGAACATCGCGCCGAGCTCGCTGTAGGTGAGGGCGATCGTCAGGGCGACGAGCGCGCCGATGACCCAGGCGAGGATCGCGGCGGGGCCGGCGATGGCGGCGGCCCGCTCGGCTCCGAAGAGCCAGCCCGAACCGATGATGGACCCGAGACCAGTGGCGGTCAGGGCGATGGTCCCGAGGGACCGACGGTAATTCGAGTGCGCACCCTGCTCCGCGCTCGGGGTCTTCGTCGTGCTCACGTGCTGGTCTCCTGGTCTTCCCCCGTGCCGTGCACAAACTTCGCCATCGTAAGAGCGAATCGGACGGTCGGCTTCCCTCACCCGGGCAAAAATTGCGCCCAGTTGAGCGTCTGTGAGGTATCCCACTCCGCCACGGGGGCGGCATTTACTCATAGAGGGGGAGAAATGGGACGTCAACCTGAGAACCAAAGGCCGGTCTTGTGCGTCTAGGCGACACACACAGGGCACCGAACCAACACACCATCTACTTCACAGGCAGGTGGTAGGTGACCCGGTGCCGGTCCGCGAGGGTCACGACATCGGCCGTCTCGACCGGCCGGCCGCCCGCGAAGTACGTCCGCGAGACCACCAGCACCGCATGCCCCGGCACCCCGCCCAGCGTCATCGCCTCCTCGGCCAGCGCGGGCCGCGCGCCGACCTCCTCGACGACGTTGTCCACCACCACGTCGATGGCCGCCATCCGCTCGACCACCCCGCGGCCCGCCAGCGGCCCCTCCTCCGGCAGCATCACGGGCGTCCGCCCGGTCACCTCCAGCGGCTCCCAGGAGGTCGAGAGCATCGACGGCTCGCCCTCCGCCCGGAAGACATAGCGGGTCCGCATGACCTTGTCCCCGTGCGGGATGCGCAGCCGGGCCGCGACCGCGGGGCCGGCCGCCTCCTGCTCGCTGTGGGACTCCCAGGTGCCGCGCACCCGCTCGTCCGTCTGCTCCTGCCGGAAGGGCGTACAGCCCCCCGCCGAGTGGAAGCCGACGCGGGCGATACGGCGCGGGACGGGCTGCTCGCGCACATAGGTCCCGGACCCCGAGCGGCCCTCGACCAGCCCCTCGGCCATCAGGACCTTGCGCGCCTCCAGGGCGACGGTGTCCGAGACGCCGTACTCCTCGCGGATGCGCGCCTGGGAGGGAAGGCGGGTGTGCGGCGGCAGCACGCCGTCGACGATTTTCTGGCGCAGGTCGCCGGCGACGCGGAGGTACGCGGGCTGCTCACCGAAAGGCACGTGCCCCTCCCAACAGCTTGACAGTCAGCAACAGCGTGGCAACCGCCCGTCGCCGACCGCAACCTTGGGCCAGATGTTCACCTGATGTGATGAATCCCAGTTCAGCAGGTGTATCGAGCGAGATCGGGGTCCAGAGGCGCCCGCATCCCCACCCCGCGCCACCCCAGGGTTTCTTTCCACCCGGGTGGACGCCACCCATACATGTCACGATCGAAACGGGACCACGTTCGAGGAACACCTCCGAAACGGCATACCGAACACGGCACGGCACCCCGACGCCGCTCCGGGAACGCGGGACGCGGCACCAGGACGGGAAGGAAGGGACCCCATGCCCGTCGAACCGCACCTCTCCCCCATGCCCCGCGACTGGCAGCGGGCGCTCGCCGTCGTCGCCCACCCCGACGACCTCGAATACGGCGCAGCGGCCGCCGTCGCCGAGTGGACCACCGCCGGGCGCCAGGTCAGCTATCTCCTGGTCACCCGCGGCGAGGCCGGTATCGACGGGCTGCCGCCCGCCGAGAGCGCCGCGGTCCGCGAGACCGAGCAGCGGGCCGGTGCCGCGCTCGTCGGCGTCCACACCGTGGAGTTCCTCGACCACCACCACGACGGGGTCATCGAGGCCGGCCCGGCGCTGCGCCGCGATCTGGCCGCGGCCATCCGCCGCCACCGCCCGGAGCTGCTGATCACCCTCAACCACCACGACACCTGGGGCGGCGTCCAGTGGAACAGCGCGGACCACCGGGTGGTGGGCCGGGCCGTCCTGGACGCGGCGGGCGACGCCGGCAACCGCTGGATCTTCCCCGAACTGGCCGGCGCACAGGGGCTGGCGCCCTGGAACGGCGTGCGCTGGGTGGCCGTGGCGGGCTCCCCGCACCCCACGCACGCCGCCGAGGTCGGCCCCGGCATCGACCGCGCCGTCGACTCGCTGGCCGCCCACAGCACCTACATCAAGGGCCTGGGCGGCACCGGGCAGGACCCCCGCGCCTACGCCCGCAGCTTCATCGAGCAGATGCTGCGCAACGGCGGCGAACGCTACCGGGGGCGCCCCGCCACGCTCTTCCAGCTCTTCCCCCGCTGAGCCTCACGGCCGCCGAGGCAGCCCGCGCACGAACCCGGACACCAGCTCCGCGACCTCCGCCGGCCGTTCCAGCAGCATGGCGTGGGTCCCGTCCACACCGGCGACGGTCACCTGTGGCCTGCTCCGCGCCAGGTCCGCCAGATCCTGCGCCAGGCCCCGTACGTAGGCGGCCATCAGCTCGTCGCCGTCCGCCTGCCTCGTCGGCGAACCGCCGTGCCTCCGCGAGCCGTTCCCGCACGTAGGCGGTGTCCAGTCCCCGGTACTGCTCCGGGCGGCCCATGCCGTGCCCGTCGAGGTTCACCGCCGCCGGCACCCGCCCGTCCCGCTCCAGGCACCGCGCGGCGATCATCCCGCCCATCGAATGCCCCACCACCACGGCGTCCGGCGCCCCGCACGCGGCCAGCACCGCCGTCACGTCGTCGACCGCCACGTCGAAGGTCCACGGCACCGCGCCGTCCCCCGACCGCCCGTGCCCGCGCAGGTCCATCGCCCACACCCGGTGCCCCGCGGCCAGCAGCGGGGCGGCCGCCGCCCAGTCCTCCAGCGTCCGCCCCGCACCGTGCAGCAACAGCACCGCGGGACCGTCCCCGCCGTGATCCCGCACGGCCGGCTCCACGCCGTCGGCCGCCCCTCCCGGGTGACAATGAATCAACCCCCTTTTGCCGCAGGCCTCTTGGTGATCCCTCAACGCTCCCCAGCGCCCCCTCAGCGCCCCTCAGTGGCCCTCAGTGCCCCTTCCGGGCCACGTAGTAGACGTTCAGGATGTCGCCCGGCACCTCCCGCGTCGCGACCTCACCGAAACCCGCCTCCCACAGCATCCGCAGCGCGGTCTGCCGGCCCCAGACGGTGCCCAGCCCGGCGCCGCCCTCGGCGAGGGAGACCGTCATGCAGTAGAAGACGGACAGGGCGTAGAGGGTGGGGCCCAGCGGATGGCCGACGTTCTCGGAGAGTTCGCTGGAGGCCGCGACATCGCCCATCAGGAAGACGCCGTCCGGCCGCAGCCCCTGCGCGACGGCGGCGAGGGTGCGCGCCGGGCGGGCCAGGTCGTGGATCACGTCGAAGGCCGTGATCAGGTCGTAGGCGCCGGTCAGTTCGGCCGTGTCGGCCACCTCGAAGCGGGCGTTGTCCAGCGCCCGGTCCGCCGCCTCCGCACGCGCCGCCTCGATGCCCGCCTCGGAGATGTCCATTCCCGTGAACCGGCTGCGGGGGAAGGCGCCGGCCAGCAGCGTGACGGCGCGCCCCTGCCCGGTGCCGATGTCCAGGGCGTCGATCCCGTCGCGCAGCCGCTCCGTGAGGCCCGGCACCAGCGGCACGATGGTGTCGACCAGCGAGGCGTCGTACACCCGGGCCGTCTCCTCAGCCTGCACGTCCTGGAAGTGCGGATACGACGCGTACGGCACCCCGCCGCCGGCCCGGAACGCCGCCAGGACCTCGTCCTCGACGTCGCCCATCATCGCCAAGTACTGGAAGAACGCGGCCGTGTTGTCCATTCCCGCTGCCCGGGTCAGCGCGGCCGCGTGCGCGGGCGGGAGCCGGTAGCCGCCGTCCTCGGGGGCGTACTCGACGATGCCACCGACCGTCATCCCGCCGAGCCACTCCCGGACATAGCGCTCGTCGAGCCCCGCCGCCCCGGCGATCCGCGCACTGCTCGCCGGCGGCAGACCGGCCATCACATCGAACAGCCCCGCCCGGTGGCCGAGGCTGCACAGATGCCCCAGACAGGCTTCATTGAGCATCCGGAGCATCCGGTCCGCGAACTCCTCCTGCCGCACCGGCTCCTGACCCCGTTCCGCCATCGCCCACTCCTCCCACACCCGCAGAACGGCACGACGCGGGCCCCCGCGGAACTGCCGGCCCCTGGGGCCGCCCCCTGCGCTCCATCCGACCCTTCATCCGGCATTGCGTCGGCCCGTCGCCGGACTCTCCACCCGGCCCTTCATCCGACCCTCAATCCACCCCTTCGTCCATCTTTCGCCTGTTTTTCGATGCTACGCCGGGAGGGCGGTAGGCACCTCGGGAGCGCGGCCTCGGGGACACCGCCGACCGGACGGGATCTGTGGGCCGTCGGTGGCACACCGGACGCCGCCCGCTTGCGCCTCCCGCGAGGCTCTCCCTCCGCCCTGAACAATCCGCCCTGACCAGGACGTATGCAGACGTCTCAGCGGACTGAGGGGAACGACCGATGGACGGAGCGAGACAGCCGGACCGCAGAGCCCTGCTCGCCGGCGGACTGGGCGTCGCCACGGCGGCACTCACCGGGTGCTCCTCGACAAGCAGCACCCCGGCCGCGGCCGGCGCCTCACCGCAGGCCCGGCCGACCATGCAGCCGACGACCCGGCCGACCACGCCCGCGGCCGCCTACACCCGCCTGACGGAAGGCAACGAGCGCTGGGTGAACGGTGATCTCCAGCACCCCGACCGGGACCCGGACCGCCGCGAGTTCGTCGCCCAGGAACAGAAGCCCTTCGGGTCGGTCCTCGCCTGCATCGACTCCCGGGTGCCACCGGAACTCCTCTTCGACACCGGGCTGGGCGACCTCTACGTGATGCGCACCGGCGGGGAGGCGATCGGCCCGGTGGTCACGGCCTCCGTGGAGTACGGCCCCATGACGAGCGGCACCCCGCTGATCGTGGTCCTCGGCCACCAGCGCTGCGGCGCCGTCGAGGCCTCGTACACCTCCCTCCGCGACGGCAAACCACTCCCCGGCAACCTGAACGCGATCGCACAGGCGCTGCGCCCGGCCTACGAGCAGGCGGTCCGGGAAGGCGGCAGCGACCCGGTCGACACCATGGCCCGCGCCCAGGTCACCCTGACCGCCTCCAACCTCCGCGCCAACCAGGACCTGGCCCCCCTGGTCCGCAAAGGCACCCTCGCCGTGGTCGGCGCCTACTACTCCCTCGACACGGGCAAGGTGGAGGTTCTGTCGGGGGCGCCGTCTTAGGGGGCGCTACGGGCTGGGGGCGGGCAGCTAAAGGGGCCGGGTGCGGGCGGGCCCGGCCTCTGGGGCCATCACGGCGCGCGTCCCCGTCAGTAGTGGTACCGCGCCGCGAGGATGACGATGTCCTTCTCCGTGACCAGATAGACCAGTCGGTGCTCGTCGTCGATGCGCCGCGACCAGGCACCCGGCAAGTGGTACTTCAGCGGCTCGGGTTTGCCGATCCCCGTGAAGGGGTCCCGCTTGACGTCCTCGATGAGCCGGTTGATCCGCGCGAGCATCTTGCGGTCGTTCCTGAGCCAGGACGTGTAGTCCTCCCAGCCCTGATCCTCAAAGACGAGCCTCACTCAGCACCCGCACCGAAATCCGCCGCGTCAGGATCGATGAGTTCGCGCTCCGAGACGTTGGCGTTCGCCAGGGCGTTCTCGTACGCCTTGAGCAGGCGGCGGGCGTTCGCCGGTGAGCGGAGGAGGTAAGAGCCCTCGCGCAGCGCGGCGTAGTCCTCGGCGGAGACGAGCACGGCGTTCCCGTGCTTGGAGACGATCTCGACGGCCTCGTGGTCGTCGTTGACCTTCTTGATCAGCGGGAAGAGAGCCTTACGAGCCTCACTCGCGGTTATGGACATGCCTGACTCCCTTCACCAGTGGTACGAGATAACGTACCACTTGGCCCTTGTTTTGACACGGGGAAACCGTGAGCCCGACGCAGGAGACCCGGCGCCCGCCCGGAAAGGGAACGAGCGAGGGGCCGGCTCCCGGAGGAGTCGGCCCCTTCTCGTCTGCGTGTTCGCCCGTCAGAGGCGTGGCGTCACGTCATTCGCTCAGACGTTGAACCGGAACTCCACCACGTCCCCGTCCTGCATCACATACTCCTTGCCCTCCATGCGGGCCTTGCCGGCTGCGCGGGCGTCGGCGACCGAGCCGGTTTCGACGAGGTCGGCGAAGGAGATGACCTCGGCCTTGATGAAGCCCTTCTGGAAGTCGGTGTGGATGACTCCGGCGGCCTCGGGGGCGGTGGCGCCCTTCTTGATGGTCCAGGCGCGGGTTTCCTTGGGGCCGGCCGTCAGGTAGGTCTGCAGGCCGAGGGTGTTGAAGCCGACGTGGGCGAGGGTGGCGAGGCCGGGCTCCTCCTGGCCGACGGACTGGAGGAGTTCGAGGGCCTCGTCCTCGTCGAGTTCGGCGAGGTCGGCCTCCAGCTTGGCGTTCAGGAAGATCGCTTCGGCGGGGGCGACCAGGGCGCGCTGCTCGTTCTTGAAGTCCTCGTCGGTCAGCTCGTCCTCGTCGACGTTGAAGACGTAGAGGAAGGGCTTGGTGGTGAGGAGGTGGAGGTCGTGCAGCAGCTCCTCGTTGCCGGAGCCCTGGACGATGCCCGCGGAGAAGAGGGTGTCGCCCTTCTCCAGGATCGCCTTGGCCTCCTCGACGGCCTTGACCTTCGGGGCCACGTCCTTCTTGATGCGCGACTCCTTCTGGAGGCGCGGCAGGACCTTCTCGATGGTCTGGAGGTCGGCGAGGATCAGCTCGGTGTTGATGGTCTCGATGTCGTTCTTGGGCGAGACCTTGCCGTCGACGTGGACGACGTTCTCGTCCTTGAAGGCGCGGATGACCTGGCAGATCGCGTCGGACTCGCGGATGTTCGCGAGGAACTTGTTGCCCAGGCCCTCGCCCTCGGAGGCGCCGCGGACGATGCCGGCGATGTCGACGAAGTCCACGGTCGCCGGGAGGACCTTCTGGGAGGCGAAGATCTCGGCGAGCTTGGCCAGACGGGGGTCGGGGACCCCGACGACGCCGACGTTCGGCTCGATGGTGGCGAACGGGTAGTTGGCCGCCAGCACGTCGTTCTTGGTCAGGGCGTTGAACATGGTCGACTTGCCGACATTCGGCAGACCGACGATTCCGATCGTGAGCGACACGTGGCGACTCGACTTCCGAGCGAGGTGGTGGGGTGGGCACGGCCCACGGAGGGCCGATCCACCAGTCTACGGGGCGGCGGGGGCCGGGCGGCCGCCACCGGGACCGGTCCGCGCCCCGCCCCGCCCCGGGCGGTCGCGAACTCGGCCGCAAGGTCGGCGAAAGCGCGTGTCCCGCGACCGGTTAATACCACTTAGCGGCCTACCGTTGCCGGGTGGAGCAACACGAAGCGCGCACGCCCCAGCACAGCCCGCCGCGGTCCGGACGGCCGCCAGCGGGCCAGGACGCCCGGCTCCCGCGCCCCGCGGAGGCCGTGACCCCCGATCCCGACGACGCCTTTCTCTCCGCGATGCGGGCCTCCGGCTTCGCGTCCGTACCGGCCTCCGCGAGCGCCGCCGTGCACGCGCCGCCGCGCGGTCCCGCGCCGGCCGGTGCCCTCCGGGCGCCCACCCGGCCGACGGCTGCCGCGGCCCCCGGGAGCGCCCCGGCTCCCCCGGCGGGCCCGGATTCCCCCGCCGTCCGCCGGACGCGGCCCCGGCGCCCGGCGGACGGCGGCCCGCCGGACGGTCCACGGGGCCGGAGGCCGGCCGCCAGGCTCACCGGGCTCGGATGCTGGCTGCTGGCGACTCTGGCGCTGCTGGCCTGCGCCTTCGTGGACCGGCAGCTGTTCGGCGGCGCGCCGGCCGTGTACGGCGTCTGCTATCTGCTGGTGGGCATCGGCGCCGCGGTGTGGGTCAGGCCGTACGACCTGGTCTGTGCGCCGGTCACGCTGCCGATCGCCTTCACGCTCGGTGCGCTGCCGATCCAGCACGGCGGGGACGGCTTCGAGGGGCTGCTGATGGGCCTCTTCACCGTCCTCGCGCTGAACGCGGGCTGGCTCTACGCCGGGACGCTGGTCTGCGCGCTGCTGGCGCTCGTCCGGCGGGTGCTGCTCATCGCCCGGCGTCGGGCCAGCCGACCGGTGAGTCGACCGCGGAACGCACCGCGCGGGCAGCAGAGCCGGCCGCCGGCACGGACCCCTTCGCGCTCCCGGCCGCGGCCGGCGAACCGTCCGCGGCAGGTGGCTCGCCAGCCCGAGCGGCGTGCGCAGCCATCGCGGCCCCCACAATCCCCGCATTGTTCTGAAGCTGAGCCGGCACGATCTCGGCGCTGATGCCCTCGATCAGCGGCAGGAACTTCTCCGCCTTGCGGCTCACCCCGCCGCCGAGCACGAACAGCTCGGGCGAGAAGAGCATCTCCACGTGGGCGAGGTACTTCTGGACGCGGTGCGCCCAGTGGTGCCAGTCCAGCCCCTCGTCCTCCTTGGCCTTGGTGGAGGCGCGCTTCTCGGCGTCGTGGCCGTGCAGCTCCAGATGGCCGAGTTCGCTGTTGGGGACGAGGCGGCCGTCGGTGAAGACCGCGCTGCCGATGCCGGTGCCGAGGGTGAGCACGATGACCGTGCCGGTCCGGTCGCGGCCCGCGCCGTAGCGCATCTCGGCCAGACCGGCCGCGTCCGCGTCATTCAGCAGGGTGACCGGGCGGCCGCCGGACTCGCCGCCCAGCCGGCCGGTGAGCAGGCCGTCGGCGTCGAGACCGATCCAGCCCTTGTCGACGTTGGCGGCGGTACGGGTCCTGCCGTCGGTGACCACCCCGGGGAAGGTCGCACCGACCGGCCCCGACCAGCCGAAGTGGTCCACGACCTCCTTGACGCAGTCCGCGACCGCTTCCGGGGTGGCCGGGTGCGGGGTCAGTACCTTGTAGCGCTCCTCCGCGAGAGCGCCGCGCGCCAGATCCACCGGGGCGCCCTTGATGCCCGATCCGCCGATGTCCACACCGAAGACCTTCATGGGAAAAGGCTAGGCGCGGACGGGGCGGCTCGCCCCCGGGATGCGGCGACTCGTGGCCCCGGGTGGCGAACCGGCGGTGGGGCGGCTCAGTCCTCGGTGGCGGCCTTGGCCTCGGCGCGCAGGTCCCGGCGGAGCTCCTTGGGCAGCGAGAAGTGGATGGACTCCTCGGCGGCCGTCAGGGTCTCGACGTCCTCGTAGCCGCGGGCGGCGAGCCAGTCCAGGACACCGTGGACGAGCACGTCGGGGACGGAGGCGCCGGAGGTGACGCCGACCGTGCCGACGCCCTCCAGCCAGGCCTCGTCGATCTCCTCGGCGTAGTCGACCAGATGGGCGTCGCGGGCGCCGGCGCCCAGCGCCACCTCGACGAGGCGTACGGAGTTCGAGGAGTTCTTGGAGCCGACGACGATGACCAGGTCGGCCTCGGCGCCCATCTGCTTCACCGCGATCTGGCGGTTCTGGGTGGCGTAGCAGATGTCGTCGCTGGGCGGCGAGAGGAGGTTGGGGTAGCGGCCCTTGAGGGCGTCGACCGTCTCCATGGTCTCGTCGACCGAGAGGGTGGTCTGGGAGAGCCAGACGACCTTCTCCGGGTCGCGGACCTCGACGTTGGCGACGTCCTTGGGGCCGTCGACGAGGGTGATGTGCTCGGGCGCCTCACCGCTGGTGCCGATGACCTCTTCGTGGCCCTCGTGGCCGATCAGGAGGATGTCGTAGTCCTCCTTGGCGTAGCGGACGGCTTCCTTGTGCACCTTGGTGACCAGCGGGCAGGTCGCGTCGATGGTGGCGAGCTTGCCGCGCTTGGCCTCCTCGTGGACGACCGGGGCGACGCCGTGGGCCGAGAAGATGACGATGTTGCCCTCGGGCACCTCCTCCGTCTCCTCGACGAAGATGGCGCCCTTCTTCTCCAGGGTCTTCACGACGTACTTGTTGTGCACGATCTCGTGGCGGACGTAGACCGGGGCGCCGTACTGCTCAAGGGCCTTCTCGACGGCGATGACGGCGCGGTCCACGCCTGCGCAGTAACCACGGGGAGCGGCGAGCAGGACCCTGCGGCGCGAAGCGGCTTCGCCCGGGGTGGTGGCGGGAGTCGGGCTGGGCGAGGAAGTCATGCGTCCCATCGTAAGGGCGTGCCTCCGCCCCCGAAGATCGCACCACTGGCCCAGACTGAGGTCGGCACGCAGCGAGGAGGCACGGATGCCGGGCACGGGCGGCAGCGGGGCGGGCGGGGCGGCGGACGGTGCCGCCGGCGGGGGCGGGGAACCCGGCGGGCCCGGTGCGCTGCGGCGGACGCTGACGTTCCGGGATCTGCTCGTCTACGGTCTGCTGTTCATCGCCCCGATGGCGCCGGTCGGCATCTTCGGCACCCTGGAGGCCACGTCGCACGGCGCGGTCACCGTCGTCTACCTGGTCGCGACCGTCGCGATGGCGTTCACCGCCTTCTCGTACGCCCAGATGGTGCGGGTCGCCCCTCGGGCCGGCTCGGTCTACACCTACGCCCGGGTGGGGCTGGGCGAGGGCGCGGGCTTCGTCGCCGGGTGGATGGCGATGCTGGACTACCTGCTGATTCCGGCGGTGGCGTATCTGTTCTCCGGGATCGCGCTGCACGCGCTGGTGCCGGCGGTGCACCCGTGGGTGTGGACGGCGCTGGCGGTGGTCGTGACGACGCTGCTGAACCTGTCGGGCGTGCGGACCGCGGCGCGGGCCGGGTTCGCGGTGCTGGCGATGGAGATCGTGGTGCTCACGGTGTTCGTGGTGGCGGCGGTGGTCGAGCTGGTCGCCCATGGGGCGCAGCGGGGCTGGGCCGCGCCGCTGACCGGTGAGGGCGGCTTCTCGGTCGGGGCGGTGCTGTCCGCGGTGTCGGTGGCGGTGCTGTCCTATCTGGGCTTCGACGCGATCGCGTCGTTCGCGGAGGAGGCCGGGGGCGGGGCGGGCGGCCGGGCGACGGCCGGTCCCGACCGGGTGGCGCGGGCGGTGCTCGCCTGTCTGGTGGTGGCCGGTGTGCTGTTCGCGGTGCAGACGTATCTGGCGGCGCTGCTGATGCCGATGAGCGCGGCGGAGCTGGCGGCCCGGCCCGCGGAGCAGGGCACGGCGTTCTACACCACGGTCGACGCGGCGGTGGGCCGGTGGCTGCACGATCTGGTGGCGGTGAGCAAGGCGGTCGGTGCGGCGTTCGCGGCGCTGGCGGGGCAGGCCGCGGCCGGCCGGCTGCTGTTCGCGATGGCCCGGGACCGGCGGCTGCCGGGGGCGATGTCGAAGGTGGACACGGGCAGCGGTACGCCGCGCCGGGCGCTGCTGGGGGCGGCGTTGGTGACGCTGGTGGCGGCGGTGGGCGCGGCCCGCAGGGACGACGGGCTGGAGCAGCTGTCGTCGATCGTGAACGTGGGGGCGCTGACGGCGTTCGGGCTGCTGCACGCCTCGGTGATCGGCTGGTTCCGGTTCCGCGGACGGGGGCGCCCGCTGCCCGGGCGGGGCCGGGGGGCCGGGGGCGGGCGGCAGGGTGTGCTGCGGCACGCGGTGGTGCCGCTGCTGGGGCTGGTGGTGGTGGCCGCGGTGCTCGTCGAGGCGTCCGGCACCGCGCAGCTCGTGGGCGGGGTCTGGCTGGTGGCGGGGCTGGTGGTGCTGGCGGTGCAGCACGGCGGGCGGGCGCGGGCGGGGGGCTGAGCCCGCCCGCGCGGGGAGCCTCCCGGCCGGCCACGGGCCGCGCGGCCGCCGCTGCTGTCAGTGCCCGCCGCTACTCTCGCTCGTATGGCTGTTTCTACGTCCCCGGAAACGCCGATCCCGGTCGGCGAGGTGTCCCGGCTCATCGGCGGCTGGATCGAGCGGCTCGGCGCGGTGTGGGTCGAGGGGCAGATCACCCAGCTCTCGCGGCGGCCCGGCGCGGGGGTGGTCTTTCTGACGCTGCGTGACCCGTCGTACGACATCTCGGTGAGCGTGACGTGCTACCGCCAGGTCTTCGACAAGGTCGCCGATGTGGTGAGCGAGGGCGCGCGGGTGGTGGTGCACGCCAAACCGGAGTGGTACGCGCCGCGCGGCCAGCTGTCGCTGCGGGCCGCCGAGATCAAGCCGGTCGGGGTCGGTGAACTCCTCGCCCGCCTGGAGCAGTTGAAGAAGTCGCTGGCGGCGGAGGGCCTGTTCGCGGCGGACCGCAAGAAGCCGCTGCCGTTCCTGCCGCAGCTGATCGGCCTGGTCTGCGGCCGGGCGAGCGCCGCGGAGCGGGACGTCCTGGAGAACGCCCGGCACCGCTGGCCCGCCGTCCGCTTCGCGGTGCGCAACGTCCCCGTGCAGGGGGTGCACGCGGTCCCCCAGGTGGTCGCGGCGGTCCAGGAGCTGGACGCGCTGCCCGAGGTGGACGTGATCATCGTGGCCCGGGGCGGCGGCAGCGTGGAGGACCTGCTGCCGTTCTCCGACGAGCAGCTCATCCGGGCCGTGAGCGCGGCCGTGACGCCCGTCGTCTCGGCGATCGGCCATGAGCCGGACTCCCCGCTGCTGGACCTGGTCGCCGATCTACGCGCCTCGACGCCGACGGACGCGGCGAAGAAGGTGGTGCCGGACGTCGGCGAGGAGCTGGCCCGGGTCGAGCAGCTGCGGGAGCGGGCGCGACGCGCCGTCGACGGCTTCGTGCAGCGCGAGGAGCGGGGGCTGGCCGCGGCGCTCCACCGGCCCTCCATACAGCGGCCGCAGCGGATGGTCGAGGAGCGCGAGGAGCAGGTCACGGCGCTGCTGGAGCGCGGCCGGCGGACCCTGGGCCATCTGCTGGACCGCGCCGACTCGGAGCTGGCGCACACCCTGGCGCGGGTGGTAGCGCTCTCCCCCAAGGCGACGCTGGAGCGCGGCTACGCGGTCCTGCAGAAGCCGGACGGGACGGCGGTGCGCTCCCCCGGGGAGGTCGCGGCGGACGACGGCTTGCGGGCCCGGGTGGCCGAGGGCGAGTTCAGGGTGCGGGTGGACGGCGCCCCGGGTGCCGCCACGGCCGCGGAATAGTGCAGGGACGGACTCTTAGGGTGGGAGACATGGCGAAGGCGAAGACGGACGACGCGGCGGACGCGGAGCAGGGTGCGGCGGCCGGCGCGGCCCAGGTGGCCCCGGTGGACTCCACGCTCGGCTACGAGCAGGCGCGGGACGAGCTGATCGAGGTCGTCCGCAGCCTGGAGGCCGGCGGCACGACGCTGGAGGAGTCGCTCGCCCTGTGGGAGCGCGGCGAGGCGCTGGCGAAGGTCTGCCGCCGCTGGCTGGACGGTGCGCGGGCGCGGCTGGACGCGGCCCTGGCGGAGCCGTCGGACGAGGCCGGGGCGGAGCGCGCCTAGGACCTGTCGTCAAACTCCCGTCGTTCGCCCGAAGGGCGGCCCCGCGGCGTCTGGTGCGTGCGATCGCAAGGCGGAGGGTCGCCCCGATAC